>NZ_LT629752.1:2380000-2680000 GCF_900105145.1 Polaribacter sp. KT25b
TACTTTTTCTTTTTACTATATTTTTTTTTAAAGTTCTAAATAGTTAACACATAATACCCCTTTTAAAATTTAAAATTATAAAGATGTGACTTTTCAAATAACTATGTTTCATAAGAGCGTATAATATTTAGTACATTAATAATTAACCCTCATATTATGAACAGAGATTCATTAAAACACTTTACACTTTTTTTTATTACATTGATAATAGTTTACTTATCTGGAATCTATGTAATAAATATGAATGATTTAGATACTTTAAAAGATGGAATCATAGATATCATTTTCTTCTCGGCTCTTTTCCCATTCATAACCTACTCAGTGAGAATAATTAGAGTTTTATTTAGCGAATTCTAAACACTGAAAAAATTAAAAACCTAATTAACAGTAATATAATATTACCTATTAAATAGTTCAGTTCCCTACTTAGTATATGATGAGTTATATAAAATATACTTTTAAATAAAGATACTCATATATTAAAAAAAGCAATCATTTATTGAATTAACCTCAATAAATGGTTGCTTTTTAACTTATTACATAATTATTTTTTACTTATTCAAATACATTTTACGTCTTGCGTATAAGTTATAAAATTCATCATCTTTTAAGCTATCAATAAACAAAATACTTTCTCCTGTCGATTTCATTTCTGGTCCTAATTTCTTATTCACATTATGAAACTTATTAAAAGAGAAAACTGGCTGCTTAATTGCATAACCTGATAATTGTGGATTAAAATTAAAATCGGTTACTTTATTGTGTCCTAACATTACTTTAGTTGCATAATTTACATACGGTTCTTGGTAAGCTTTTGCAATAAAAGGAACTGTTCTAGATGCCCTAGGGTTTGCCTCTATTATGTACACAATATCATGTTTAATTGCAAACTGAATATTTATTAAACCAACTGTTTTTAATGCTCTTGCAATAGCATGTGTATGATCTTTAATTTGCTGCATAACTAAATCACCTAAATTAAAAACAGGTAACATTGCATTAGAATCTCCAGAATGAATACCACAAGGCTCTATATGCTCCATTATTCCTATAATATACACATTACCATCAGCATCACAAATTGCATCTGCTTCAGCCTCAATAGCACCATCTAAATAATGATCTAACAATAATTTATTACCTGGCATTCTACCCAATAAATCTACTACATGTTCTACCAATTCTTCTTTATTGATAACAATTTTCATTCCTTGTCCTCCTAACACATAAGAAGGTCTCACTAAAATAGGAAAATCTAATTGATCTGCTAAAGCCAAAGCTTCATCTGCAGTTTCTGCTATTCCAAATTCTGGATAAGGAATATTATTATCCTTTAATAAGGAAGAAAAACTCCCTCTATCTTCTGCTAAATCTAGCGCCTCAAAAGACGTTCCTATTATTTTAATTCCGTATTTTGTTAATTTTTCTGCTAATTTTAAAGCAGTCTGACCTCCTAACTGAACAATAACTCCTTCTGGTTTTTCATGACGGATGATGTCATAGATATGTTCCCAAAATACAGGCTCAAAGTATAATTTATCAGCAGTATCAAAATCCGTAGAAACGGTTTCTGGATTACAGTTAATCATAATCGTTTCATAACCACATTCTGCAGCAGCTAAAACTCCATGAACACAACAATAATCAAACTCAATTCCTTGACCTATTCTATTTGGTCCAGAACCTAAAACGATAATTTTCTTTTTAGGTGTTACAATACTTTCGTTCGCTATAATAATTTCTCCGCCTGCTGTTTCAATTTCGTTTTCGAAAGTTGAATAATAATAAGGAGTTTTTGCCTTAAATTCTGCGGCACAAGTATCAACTAACTTATAAACTCTTTGTATTTTAAACTCTTCTCTTTTATTATAAACTTGGCTTTCTAAGCAACCAAGCATATGTGCAATTTGTCTATCTCCATAACCTTTCTGTTTCGCCTCTAACAACAAATCCCTTTCAATAGTTTCTATTTTATAAGTAGAAATTTCTTTTTGAAGTTGAAATAATTCTTCATATTGTTTTAAATACCACATATCAATTTTTGTGATATTATGAATCTTACTTAAAGGAATACCTATAGCAATTGCATCGTAAATAGCAAAAACACGATCCCAACTTGCGAACGTTAATTTTTCTATAATCTGATTGTAATCTGTATATCCTTTACCGTCTGCACCTAAACCATTTCTCTTAATTTCTAAAGACTGAGTTGCTTTGTGCAATGCTTCTTGAAAAGAACGACCAATTCCCATAACTTCACCAACAGATTTCATTTGTAATCCTAAAGTTCTGTCTGAACCTTCGAATTTATCAAAATTCCAACGAGGAATCTTTACAATCACATAATCTAAAGTTGGTTCAAATAAAGCAGATGTAGATTTAGTAATTTGATTCTCCAATTCATCTAAAGTATAACCAATCGCAAGTTTTGTAGCAATTTTTGCAATAGGATAACCAGTTGCTTTACTCGCTAAAGCGGATGAACGAGAAACACGTGGATTAATTTCGATAGCAATAATTTCTTCTTTTTCATCTGGAGAAACAGCAAACTGAACATTACATCCACCTTCAAAATCTCCAATAGATCGCATCATAAGAATTGCCATATCACGCATTTTCTGAAATGTAGTATCAGAAAGAGTCATTGCTGGTGCAACTGTAATAGAATCTCCTGTATGAATACCCATTGGATCCATATTTTCGATAGAACAAATAATAACAACGTTATCATTTTTATCACGAAGCAATTCTAATTCGTACTCTTTCCAGCCCATCATTGCTTTATCAATCATCACCTCGTGAATTGGTGATGCTTCTAAACCACGACTTAATAATTCATCAAAATCATTAGATTCATAAACGATTGAAGCGCCTGCACCTCCTAAAGTATACGAAGAACGAATAACTAAAGGAAAACCAAACTCTTGTGCTATTTCTTTTCCTTTTAAGAATGATGTTGCTGTTGCTTGAGGCGCCATTGGCACACCAATTTTTAACATTAATTCTCTAAATTGCTCTCTATCTTCTGTAATATTAATAGCATCAATATCAACACCAATTAATTTTACATCAAAATCTTTCCAAATTCCTTTTGTATCTGCTTCAATACATAAATTTAAAGCTGTTTGCCCACCCATTGTTGGCAAAACAGCATCAATTTGAGGATGTTCTTTTAGAATTTGAATGATAGATTTCGTTGTTAAAGGCAACAAATAAACATGATCTGCCATTGAAGGATCAGTCATAATTGTAGCTGGATTCGAATTAATTAAGATAGTTTCTATCCCGTCTTCTCTTAAAGAACGTAAAGATTGAGAACCAGCATAATCAAATTCACAAGCTTGCCCAATTACAATTGGTCCAGATCCGATAATTAAAACAGAATTGAGGTCTTTTCTTTTTGGCATGTTAAATAGTTGTATGTTATGAGTTTGTAAAAATAATTAGTTTTTGGGTATAAAAAAAGGCGTTACTTTAAAAAAGTAACACCTTAACATATTAACATTTGTTAATCATTTATTTTTTATGTCTAGTTTCCGAAGAAACAGAAATTTTCTTTCTTCCTTTTGCTCTTCTACGAGCTAATACTTTTCTACCATTAGCAGAAGCCATTCTTTCCATGAAACCATGTTTGTTTCTTCTCTTTCTCTTTGATGGTTGGTACGTTCTTTTTGGCATTATGTGTATTTTTAAATATCTTCTATATTATTTTTTATCGCTTAACTTTTACTTCGTTAAAAGCGTTTGCAAATATACAACAGTTTTTATTTTAGGCAAACAGTATTTGAAAAAAAATTAAAATATTTTTTCTAACTACAAAACTACGATTTTTTTAAATGTTTTCTTGTTTTTTATTTGTGATAAAAACGAGAGTTAGTACTTTTGCGCAAACCTAAAACAACCATGCATAATACTAAATATGTTTTTGTAACTGGTGGCGTAACATCATCCTTAGGAAAAGGAATTATTGCTGCTTCATTAGCTAAACTACTACAAGAGAGAGGATTTACTGTAACTATTCAAAAACTAGATCCATACATTAATATAGACCCAGGAACTTTAAACCCTTATGAACATGGAGAATGTTATGTTACTGATGATGGTGCAGAAACCGATTTAGACTTAGGTCATTATGAGCGTTTTTTAAACATACCAACAAGTCAAGCCAATAATGTAACTACAGGTAGAATTTATCAATCGGTAATTAATAAGGAAAGAAAAGGCGAGTTTTTAGGAAAAACTGTACAAGTTATTCCTCATATAACTGATGAAATTAAAAACCGAATTCAAATTTTAGGCGAAACTGGCGATTACGATATTGTTATTACCGAAATTGGAGGAACCGTTGGCGATATAGAATCTTTACCTTATGTAGAATCTGTAAGACAATTACTTTGGGAAAAAGGGCATGAAAATGCTATTGTTATTCATTTAACATTAATTCCTTTTTTAGCTGCTGCTGGCGAGTTAAAAACAAAACCTACACAACATTCTGTTAAAATGTTAATGCAAAGTGGTGTTAGTCCAGATATTTTAGTTTGTAGAACAGAACATCAAATTTCTAATGATATTAAAAGAAAATTAGCACTCTTTTGTAATGTAAAACAAGAAGATGTTATACAATCTATAGATGCAGAAACTATCTATGATGTTCCTAATTTAATGCTAAAAGAAGGTTTAGACACAGTTGTTTTAAAGAAATTTAACTTAACGTCGAAACAAGAACCAAAATTAACTACTTGGAATAGCTTTTTACAGAAACATAAAAATCCAAAATACGAAGTAGAAATTGCTTTAATTGGTAAATATATAGAACTACAAGATTCTTACAAATCTATTACAGAAGCTTTTATTCATGCAGGTTCATCTCACGAAACGAAAGTAAATGTTAGATGGATTCATTCTGAAAGTTTAACTCCAGAAAATACAGAAGAACATTTAAAGGGTGTAAACGGTATTTTAGTTGCTCCAGGTTTTGGTGATCGAGGAATTGATGGTAAAATTAAAGCAGTACAATATGCTAGGGAAAACAATATTCCTTTCTTTGGAATTTGTTTAGGAATGCAAATGGCAGTTATTGAATTTGCTAAAAATGTACTTGGTCTTGTTGATGCTTTTTCTACAGAAATGAAAAGCGATTGCAGAAACCCTGTTATCAATTTAATGCAAAGTCAAGAAGATGTTACAGAAAAAGGCGGAACGATGCGTTTAGGTGCTTGGGATTGTAAACTTGAAAAAGGCTCGCTTGCTTTTGAGGCTTATCAAACAGAAAACATTAGCGAACGTCACAGACATAGATATGAGTTTAACAACGAATATTTACAACAAATTGAATTAAAAGGCATGAAAGCAACTGGAATGAACCCAAAAACTGGTTTGGTAGAAGTTGTAGAAATACCTAGTCATCCTTGGTTTGTTGGTGTGCAATATCATCCGGAGTATAAAAGTACTGTGTTAAAACCGCATCCTTTATTTGTGGCTTTTATCAAAGCTGCACTAAAACAATCTAAAGCTTAAAGCAAATTATTTAATTTTTAAAAAAAAGGGAATACTATTTGACTTATTAAGTCTATCAACAATAACATTAGTAAAATAAGCTAAAAACAATACGCTTTTGCTACATTTGTCGGTTTTTCATCAAGAATGAAAATAAAAATTGACAAAATGACATTTTAAATTTACATATGGAACAAAAAAAATTCGATTTTAATTCTTTTATAGGAATGATTCTTCTTGGAGGAATTATGCTTTGGTATTTTAACACAAATCAACCTGAAATTGATCCTGAAGATATTACCACGGAACAAGTTACAGATACTGTAAAAAATGATACTCAGCAAACAATTACTAAATTACCAGTAATTAAAAATGACTCTTTACAACAAGTAGCATATCAAAATAAATTAGGTGCTTTTGCTTTAAGCGCAATTAATGGCGCTGAAGGAACTTCTGTAATAGAAAATAATTTAGTAAAATTAACGATTGATAATAAAGGTGGACAAATTATTGAAGCTTTAATTAAGAATTATAAAACGCACGATTCTCTTCCTTTATATATGATAAAAGACAACAACTCGTCTTTTAATATTAATTTTGGAACAACTGATAACAGAATTTTAAATACGCAAGATTTATTTTTTGAACCTTCACTTACTAAAAATGGAGACAGTCAAATATTGTCTATGAAATTAAAAGTTTCTGATTCTCAATTTTTAGAATACAGATATGAAATGAAACCAAAGAAATATATGGTTGATTTCTCTATTCGTTCTCAAGGTTTAAATAATGTTATAAATTCATCTAACCCAATTAATTTAGATTGGTCTTTAAATGGTTACAGACATGAAAAGAGTATAAAAACAGAGAACACAATGTATTCTCACTTCTATTATAAGGCAGAAGATGATGTAGATTATATAAACGCTGGCAAATCAGAAATTTTAAATGATGTAGATTGGGTTTCTTATAAACAACACTTTTTTGCTTCTAATTTATTAACAGATACTCCTTTTAATAATGCAACTATCATTTCTACGGATTTAGTAAAAAATGAAGAAATAGACACAATTTACACAAAAAAATACGAATTAAAAACACCTTTAGCTTTAACTGCAGGTGAATTAAATTATAACATGAAATGGTTTTACGGGCCAAGTGATTATAATTTATTAAAGAAATACGAAGGTACAAGTTTAGACGAAACTGCAGATTTAGGTTGGGGTATTTTTGGTTTCTTAAACAGAACTGTATTTTATCCTGTATTTAATTTCTTAAAAGGATTTTTATCAAACTACGGATTAATTATTATTCTGATGACAATTGTTGTAAGAATTATTATGTCTCCGTTGGTTTATAAATCTTATTTATCTAGTGCAAAAATGAAGGTAATTAGACCAGAATTAACTGCATTAAACGAGAAATTTCCTGGAAAAGAAAATGCAATGAAGCGTCAACAAGAAACCATGGCTATTCAGCGTAAAGCTGGTGTAAGTATGTTATCTGGTTGTATACCTGCATTGTTACAAATGCCAGTTTTCTTTGCTTTGTTTAAATTTTTTCCAACAAATTTAGCATTAAGACAACAAAGCTTTTTATGGGCGCCAGATTTATCTTCTTATGATATTGTTTTTAAACTTCCTGTTTACATTCCTTTATATGGAGATCACGTAAGTTTATTTCCTATTTTGGCTTCTGTTGCCATTTTCTTTTACATGAAAATGAATCAAAGTCAGCAAGCAAATATGCAAGCGCCAACGCAAGAAGGTATGCCAGATATGGGGAAAATGATGAAGTATATGATTTACTTCTCTCCTATTATGATGTTGTTTTTCTTTAACAATTATGCCAGTTCTTTAAGTTTATACTACTTTATTTCTAACTTACTTACAATTGCAATTATGTTAGTAATTAAGCATTATGTTATTGATGAAGATAAAATTCACGCACAAATAGAAGAAAACAAAAAGAAACCAGAAAAAGCAAAGAGTAAATTCCGTCAAAGAATAGACGACGCAATGAAACAAGCACAAGAACAACAAGCTAAACAACAGAAAAAAAAGTAGTTAGCAGTTATCCAAAATAAAAATACAAAAACCGAAACTTAATTGATTCGGTTTTTTTATTAAAAAAAGGGCATTTTCTTGTTCACTTTGTGCTTTTAAAAACCGAAATTAGCTAACTTCTGATAAAAGTTACATTTACAGAACTTAAGTAAATATTAAAATTGACATTATATTAGCATAACATTGTAAAATATTTAAGAAAATAATGAACAAAATTCACATTTTATTTCTAGCCATTGGACTTTTTTATTCAATAAATTGTAATTCTCAAATATCCTATGTTGAAGGATATTATATTAACAACTCTAACCAAAAGATTAACTGCTTAATTAAAGATATTGATTGGAAAAACAATCCACAAAAATTTAAATATAAAACAACAGAACAAGCAGAAGATAAAACACTAACAATTAAAACTGTAAAAGAATTTGGAATAAATAATGTTTCAAAATATATAAGAGCAGTTGTTAATATTGATATGTCTAGTAGAAAATTAGACCAATTAAGCAACGAAAAAGACCCAATATTTAAACAAGAGCAACTGTTTTTAAAGGTTTTGATTGAAGGTGATGCAAGTTTATTTTTATATAATTACAAAAGTCTTAGAAGATACTTTTATCAAACACCAAATAAAGATATTAATCAACTCGTTTTTAAAGAATATAAATCAGCTAATAATAAAATTGAAACAAATAACAAATTTAGAAATCAATTATATACTAATTTAAAATGTAATGATATTACAATAAATGACGTAAACGATGTTGATTATAAAAAAGAAGAATTATTAAATTTCTTCACAAAATATAATACGTGTAAAAACTCAGAATTTATAAATTTCGAAGAAAAGAGGAAATCAGATTCTTTTAATTTTACTATTAGACCAGGTATAAATAGTTCGTCTTTATCCATTAGAAATGGTGCAGCAAACTCAAGAAACGAAGACTACGACAATGAATTCAATTTTAGATTAGGGTTAGAGTTAGAATTTATTATGGGCTTTAACAATAATAAATGGGCTTTACTTATTGAGCCAACATACCAATACTATAAAACAAACAATGAAGTTCTAAATTATAGTCTTAATAATGCAGATTACCAATCAATTGAGCTTCCTATAGGAATAAGACACTATGTGTTTTTAAACAAAACATCTAAATTTTTTATAAATGGTTCTTATATTTATGACTTAGCAATAAACTCAAAAGTAAGAGGTCTGGATGCTAAATCTAATAGTGGTAATTTCGCATTTGGCGTAGGTTATAAATATAATAATAAGTATAGTGTGGAGTTTAGATATCATACCAGCAGAGATATTTTAACAGATTATGTAACTTGGACTTCAGATTATAAAACGGCATCAATAATATTTGGGTATTCCATTTTTTAAAAATTATTGATTCTAGTAATATTTATTAAAAAAAAATTAACTAATCTCCACATTTAGTAAAAACAAAAAAGTTACACAACACCAGTTAGAATTTATTGCTTGCAATTAGCCTACTTACTAAAAAATCATCAGGATGTTTCTATTTCGTTTATATGTATTTACAAATTAGTTGATTAAACTTATAATAAAAAAGAACGTTAGCAAAAAAAATAACAATTTAATAAATCCTTAATTTCATTCTAATATTCTCAGAATTATCTGGGCTTACATTTTAAAATATATTTTCATTTAAGAAAATTAATTTAGATTTTTCTTCGCTTTGAAACGTCCATAAAACAAAATATATCCGTAACAAATAATAGTTAAAACAAAGGCTGTTTTAAAACCAAAATCGTCAATTAAACCACCAAAAATAAACGGAATTATTGCACCTCCAACAATTGCCATACACAACAAACCAGAAGCTTGCGCTTTTAAATCTCCCAAACCTTCTAAACTCAAAGTAAAAATTGTAGGAAACATTATTGAATTAAATAAACCAACTGCTAAAATAGACCACATAGAAAGCAAACCTGTAGTATTTATAGATATTAAAATCATTGCAATTGCTAAACTTGCAAATATTGCTAAGACTTTTCCTGGAGCCATAATTTTAGTTAAATAAGCACCAACAAAACGGCCAATCATTGCGCCTCCCCAATAAAAAATAACAAATATCCCTAATAAAGACTTTGAATCTGATCCAGAAAATGTTTTATTAAAAGTACTTGCTATTGTATTTGCAATGTTCATCATGGTTTCGTTTTGCAAAACTACTGTAGCTAAATTCATATCAGAAAAATAGTTTACCAAAAAACTACCAATGGCAACTTCTGCACCTACATAAACAAAAATTCCTAAAGCGCCCATTAACATTATTTTGTTTTTAAGTAAGGTAAAATACCCTCTTTTTGGACTTTCTTGCATTACTTCTGGCAATTTTATAAAAGCAAAAATGGTTGCTAAAACTGCAATTAAAAAAGCAATTAATAAAAACGGAGTTTGTACTGTGGCTGCTTCATTTATATAATAATTTGTCTTTTCTATTTCACTTAAAACTGCAATTTCTTCGGATGTTTTTACAGAATTACTTAATAGAAATAAAGCACCAACAACAGGTGCAATTGTGGTTCCCAAAGAATTAAATGCTTGTGATAAATTTAATCTACTTGAAGCACCATTTTCACTACCCAACAAAGCTACATAAGGATTTGCAGCTACTTGCAGAATTGTAATTCCGCCAGCAAGTGTAAAATATCCTATTAAAAAAACAGGAAACAACCTATAAGCTGCTGCAGGGTAAAATAACAAACAACCTAAAGCCATGGTTAATAAACCTAAAACGATTCCTTTTTTGTAACCAATTTTAGATAAAATAAATCCTGATGGTAATGAAAAAACGAAGAATGCTACAAAAAATGCAAACTGAACTAAAACTGTTTTTGCATACGACATTTCGAAAACATCTTTTAATCTTGGCACTAAACTATCTACCAAAACTGTAATAAAACCCCAAAGAAAAAATAAAGTTGTTAAAAAAATAAAGGCACTTTTGTATGATTTAGTTGTAGTTACTGATGACATATTTAATTGATTAAAATAGTTTAGTTAGATACTGTTGATTATAAAAGTCTAAAAAAAATAAAAATTATAATAAAAAAATCGTTTATAAATAAAGTTTGTAAAAAACTTAGCCCAGATTGAAGCATTTGTTTGAGCTCTTTTTTATTCTTTTTCTGAATAAAAAAAGCGAGTGCAGAAAGCTGGAAATAGCTTCTAAAAAAACTATGCTTTATTAAAATAATCTGACTTAATATTTTTGTTTTCTCCGTCTTTAAAAAGATTGTAACTAAACCATTCATGAATAGAATATGCGCCAGTTTCTCCTTGTTTATTTACTGCAATATAACCTACTTGAAAATTTTTAAAATCTTTACCAGGTTTGTTTACAATTCTGCCAATTGCTTCTTCACAAGCTTCTTGCGGACTTTTTCCTTGTCGCATTAATTCTACAATTAAAAAACTACCAACCGTTTTTAAAACTTCTTCTCCTAAACCAGTTGCAGAAGCACCACCAATTTCATTATCTACAAACAAACCACCACCAATAATTGGAGAATCTCCTATTCTGCCTGCCATTTTAAAAGCCAATCCACTTGTAGTACAAGCTCCAGAAATACTACCTTTTTTATCAATTGCCAACATGCCAATTGTATCGTGATTTTCAATATTGATAATTGGTTTGTATTCTGATTTTATTTTCCAATTTTCCCAAGCTTTTTTAGAAGACTCTGTAAGTAAATTTTCTTTTTTAAATCCTTTTTCATAAGCAAATTTTTCTGCTCCTTCACCTACTAACATTACATGTGGCGTATCTTCCATTACTTTTCTTGCTAAAGAGATAACATGTGTAATATTTTTAACTCCTAAAACAGAACCATAATCTCCTTTATTATCCATAATACAAGCATCTAAAGTTACATCTCCATCTCTGTCTGGTAAACCTCCTTTACCAACAGTTTGATTTTTCTCGTTAGCTTCTTCTATTATACAACCTTGTTCTACGGCATCTAAAGCAGAACCTCCATTTTGTAATATTTTTGCCGCTGTTTCTACAGCTAAAGGCGTATTCCAAGTTGCAATTACTAAAGGTCTAATTGGTTTTAAAGTTGATAAAATAACTGCTTTTTTATCTTCTGATTTTTCATCAAAACTCATTAAAGTTGATGAAACAGCAACGATTCCTAAGCTTGTTGCTGATGCTTTTTTTATAAAATTTCTACGCTTCATACTTGTTATTTAATTTGAATTTCATCTACAAACAACCAACTTCTACCATCATGAGCATACCCTAAATGCCATTCTGGAAGTTTGCCTAATTTTTTTGCAATGATTTTTATGTATCTTGCTTTTCCTAGCTTTGAAACTGCAACTGATTCGATTTTTACTTCATCAGAATTTTCTGGTTTTTTAAAGTTCCTATTTACTACTTTTTGGAAATTTTGCCCATCAAGCGAAGTATAAATCTCAACTTCCTTTGGTAAAAAAATCCAACTTTTTTGATCTTTTAAAAAAGAAATTTTTACATTATAAATAAGTTTCTCTTTTCCCAAATCTACAACCGCAATCAAGTCTTTATCAAAATATCCTTGCCAAGTTCCTGTTCTAAAATCTTCTGCACCAATAATACCATCAATTAATGCATTTTTACCTCCAGCATTATATTGATTTGCATAATCAGTTTTTAAATCTATTTTAATATTTGGATCTATTTTGTAAAAATCTGTGGTAATTACAGGACTTTTTACTTCATTTTTTTCTGCGTAAACAGAAAGGTTGATAAATGTATCGATTATAAAAGGTTTCTCATATTTTTTAAAACCACCTTTATAACCTAATCTATAATAAATAATAGCTTCTTTGTCTACATTTTCTAAAGTAACTTCTGTACTTCCTTTAAAAGCAATTTCACCTTTTGCAATAAATGGTGAAGCAACAATTACGTGTTCTTTTATTTCTGTTGATGGAATAAACGCATCTTTTGTTCCCCAATTTGAAGGCACATTTATCATTTCGAAAATTAAATTTCCACCATTTATTATATCTTGATGATTGATATACGAATACTCATAATTATCACCATTCAGTTTTACTGATTTAATATATTTATTTTCTGCGGATTGATTTTTAGCCTCAACAGTAAAAGTTTTTCCGTTTTCTAAATTAATGGTTGCTTTATTAAATAAAGGACTTCCAATTATATATTGATTTAAACCTGGTGTTACAGGATAAAAGCCTAAAGAAGAGAAAATATACCAAGCACTCATTTGCCCGCAATCTTCGTTTCCAGAAATTCCATCTGGTGTATTTGTGTACAATTCTGTTAAAATCTGACGAACTTTTTCTTGCGTTTTTGATGGTTTATTTACAAAATTATATAAATATGCCATGTGATGACTTGGTTCATTACCATGAGCATATTGCCCAATTAAACCAGTAATATCAACTTGATGACTTCCTGAAGTTTTATCATCTGCCAAAAATAATTTATCTAATTGATTTTCTAATTTTTCTTTTCCTCCTAGCAACTTCATAAACCCAGAAATATCTTGAGGAACATAAAAGCTATACTGCCAAGAATTTGCTTCTGTATAATTAAAATTTACTTCATAAGGATCAAAAGGTGCAAACCAAGTATTTCTAAAACGACCTCTCATAAATCGAGAACTAGGATCGAAAACATTTTTATAATATTGAGCTCTTTCTGCATAGTTTTTATAATCTTCTTCTTTTCTTAAAGATTTTGCCATTTGTGCTATTGTCCAATCATCATAAGCGTATTCTAACGTTTTAGAAACAGATTCTGATTCTTTTTCCACAGGAATAAATCCGAAGTATTTATACGAATCCAAACCTAATTTATCGCGAGTTGCAGAATGTTTCATTGCTGTAAACGCTTTTTCAACATCGTAATTTTTAATTCCTTTTAAATACGCATCAGCAATTACTGGTACAGCATGATAACCAATCATACAACCCGTATAATTTGCTGCTAAATCCCAAATTGGCATAATTCCTCCTTCATCATATTTTGCTAAAAAAGTATTTATAAAATCGTTGGTTTTTTCTTGCTCAATAATTGTATATAAAGGATGTGCAGCTCTGTAAGTATCCCATAATGAGAATACTGTGTAATAATCGAAATCTTTTGTTTCATGTATTTCTAAATCCATTCCTCTATACCTACCATCTACGTCTTGATATAAATTTGGAGCAATCATTGTATGATATAGTGCAGAATAAAAATTAACTTTATTATCTTGATTACTATCTTCAACAACAATTTTTTCTAATTGTTTTTCCCAGAAATCTTGCGCTGTTTTTTTTATTTCATCAAAAGTTTGATTTCCAATTTCTCCTTTTAAGTTCTTTTTTGCGCCTTCTACATCAACAGCAGAAATTCCTATTTTTATAATTACTGGCTCGTTATTTGGATTGATAAAATTCAATGCTATTTTTTGTGCACCTGTCATTCCTTCTTTTTCTGGCGATTGTAAAACATCTGTAAAAGGATGTGAAGTTTTTATGTTAAAAAATAATCTTTGATCTGTTGCCCAAGCTTCAGAAAAACGATATCCAGAAAGTTCTGTATCAGAAATTTTTTCAATTTTAGCATCTAAAACTTTATCTCTATGAACCAAATCTAAAATAACAAACTGATTTTCTTTTGATGGAAATTTATATTTATGCATTCCACTTCTTTTAGAAACGGTTAACTCAACTTCAATATTAGTATCATCCAAATGTACTTTGTAAAAACCAGGTTCTGCAACTTCATTCTCATGAGAAAAATTAGATCTATAACCTTCTTTACCATCAGCTCCATTATTAAAAACTTGTTTATTTGTTGGCATTAATAAAAAATCTCCAAAATCAGAAACTCCTGTTCCACTTAAATGTGTGTGAGAAAATCCGTAGATTTTATCATCAGAATAATGATATCCAGAACAACCATCCCAACCATCTAAACGTGTATCTGGAGATAATTACATCATTCCAAAAGGCATTGTTGCTCCAGGATAAGTATGTCCATGACCACCAGTACCAATAAACGGATTTACATAAGAAATTAAACTTTTATCTTTTTTTACAGCAGATTTATCTGTATTTAAAACACAAGAAAACATTGCGAATAGCACAATAAAAAAAGGTAAAAAATATCGTTTCATTAAAATAGATTCTTAAATTCGTATCAAATATAACAGAAAATGAAAATTCATCAATATTTCTTACAAGTTTTTATTTTAATTTTCTTTGGATGTAAGAATGACATCAAAAAACCTATTGAACCTAACATTATTCCAAAACCATTATCACAAACAATAAAAAAAGGTGTTTTTATTTTGAATAAAAATGTAAAAATAATTTCGCCATCAGAATAAAATGATGTTGTAAATTATTTTTAAAAGAAAGCTTTTCTTTAGAAATTTCTTCGGATAAAAATAAGAATGAAATCATTTTTAATATTGATAAAAGCATTAAAAATGATGAAGGTTATGAATTAAAAATTATAAAAAATGCGTAAAATTTTATTAATATTAAGTTTGATCGTAATTTGGAATAGTAAATCAAAAAAAGATATTCCTTTGCATATTTCTATTGATACAAATTGGCAATTTAAAGGAACTGACACTTTAGATTGGAAATCGGCAACTGTTCCTGGAAATATATTTACAGATTTATTAGATCATAAAATTATAGAAAATCCGTTTGTAAAAAATAACGAAGAAAAAGTACAATGGGTTTCTAAAAAAAATTGGATTTACAAAACAAACTTTACCCTTTCTGATGAAACTTTTAATAGAAAAAACATCGAAATTAATTTTGATGGTTTAGACACTTATGCATCTATTTTTTTAAATGATTCTTTAGTAGGAAAAACAAATAATGCGTTTCAGAAATTTAGTTTTGATATTAAAAAAATAGCAAAAAAAGAAAATAAACTTACAATCATATTTACAAATACTGATACAATTGAAATTGAATTAGAAAATAAAAATCCGTATAAATTACCAGAAGGAAAAAGAGTTTACACCAGAAAAGCGCAATTTCAATATGGTTGGGATTGGGGACCAAAACTAAACACATCTGGCATTTGGAAAGAGGTTTCTATAAATGCTTGGAATGATTTTAAGATTGATGACATTTTTATTCGTCAAGAAAAACTAACAGATCAAAAAGTAAAACTTGTAGCAGAAATAGATATTGAACGTGATTTAATTTTAGAAACAGACGAAACAGTAACATCAGAAATTAAAATAATTTTTGACGGAATAGAAATTACCAAAGAAATTGACATCAAAAAAGGAATGCATACTTATAAAATTCCTTTAGAAATTAAAAACCCGAAATTGTGGTGGACACATAATTTAGGAAATCCGTATTTATATAGTTTTAATTTTCAATTGATTTCTGATGGTAAAATAAAAGATGAAAAAGAAATAAAAAAAGGAATTAGAACTATAAAATTAATCAACAAAAAAGATAAAATTGGAGAATCTTTCTATTTTGAATTAAATGGAAAACCTGTGTATGCTAAAGGCGCAAATTACATTCCACAAAATAGTTTTCAGAATAAAGTAACCAATAAACATTATGAAAAACTGTTATCTGATGTTGTAAATTCTAACATGAACATGTTACGTGTTTGGGGTGGCGGAATTTATGAAAATGATATTTTTTATGATATCTGTGATGAAAAAGGAATATTAGTTTGGCAAGATTTTATGTTTGCTTGCGCAATGTACCCTGGAGATAAAGATTTTTTAGAAAACATAAAAGAAGAAGCAGAGCAACAAGTAAAAAGGTTAAGAAATCATTCTTCAATTACATTATGGTGTGGAAATAATGAAAATTCTGAAGGTTGGAAGCGTTGGGGTTGGCAAACCAATAGAACAGAAAAAGAAAAGCAAGAAATCTGGAACGATTATTTAGTTGTTTTCGATTCAATTTTACCTAATACAGTTTCAAAATTTAGTGAAACTGATTATTGGGAAACATCTCCTAAATACGGAAGAGGAGATCCTTTATATGAATTTGAAGGCGATGCTCATGATTGGTGGGTTTGGCACGATGAATATCATTTTAAATATTTAGAGAAAAGAGTTCCAAGGTTTATGAGTGAATTCGGATTTCAATCTTTACCAAGTTACGAAGCGTTGAAATACATTAATCAAAATGATACAATTAACTTAAATACTGATGCTGTAAAAGCACATCAAAAACATAATAAAGGTTTTAGATTAATTGATGAATATATGATTCGTGATTATAAAAAACCTACGAATGACGAAGATTATGTATATGTAAGTCAGTTATTACAAGCCAAAGGAATTGTAATGGGTATAGAAGCACATAGAAGATCCAAACCTAAAAATATGGGAACTTTATATTGGCAATTAAATGATTGTTGGCCTTCAATTTCATGGTCTAGTATTGATTATTTTGGTAATTGGAAAGCCTTACAATATAAAGCTAAAAAAGCTTTTGAAAATGTTTTAATTTCATCAAAAAAAGAAAAAAATAAAGTAAAAACTTATATTATTAATGACTCTTTTGATACAATTAGAGGAAATTTAAAAATAAAAGTAATTGATTTTTACGGAAATGAAATTAAATCTGATTCTATAGAAATTAAAGCTTTAGAAAATAGCAGTAAAGAATTCTATCGCTTTTCCATAAAAAATATTGATAAAAAAACTACTGTTTTAGTTACTGAATTTAACAATCAAAAATCGAATTTCTACTTTGTAAAACCAAAAGAACTTCTATTACCAAAAGGAGAAATCAATAAAGAAATTATAAAAACAGAAAATGGTTTTTTGATCACTTTAAAAAGTAGTGTTTTGCAAAAAGATGTATTTTTATTTACAAATAAAAAAGGTCATTTTTCTGATAATTATTTTGATTTATTGCCAAATGAAACCAAAACAATTTACTTTGAAACAAGTACAAATTCATTAAATGACTTAAAGCTAAAAAGCTTAAATGAAATATAGTGTAATTTTTCAAACACTTTAAATTCAAAAAAAATATTAGGAAGCCAAAATTCAAAAATTTATAACCTATAATTACACAAAATAAGTTTTCATACTAAAAAAGAAACTTGTTTATTTTAAGATAAATTATGATACAGAAAAATTTTCTTAAGAGTTGACTGTTAAACTTTATTTATAGATTATGAAAAAGTATATCAGCATTTACTTTCCTAAAATTCTTTTATAAAATGATTTCTTCTCTTTTTCTATATATCCATAACCGTAACCATAACCTCTACTGCTATCTGTACTATTTAATACAATAGCCATATTTGGTAATTTTTTTTCCTTATATAAAGTTTCTGGCACAATAAGCATTCTTTTATCTAAATAATTTGCTCTTGTAACGTATAAAAACATATCTGCTAAATCTCCTATTAATAATGTATCAGAAACAAGACTAACAGGTGCTGTATCTACTATTATAAAGTCATACTCATTTTTAGCAATTTCTAATAAATTTTTAACCCTATCATTTAAAAGTAATTCTGATGGATTTGGAGGTATAAGACCTGATGAAATAATATCAAGATTATCTATATCAGAAACATTAAATATAAGTTCTTTTAAAGTTAATTTATCGTCTAAAATATAATTAGTTACTCCTTTTCTGTCTGGTAATTCTAAGTAATCTGTAATTTTAGGAGCTCTTAAATCTAAACCTAATAACAACACTTTTTTATTAGTTAATGCCATTGTTGCTGCTAAATTTAAAGAGACAAAAGATTTACCTTCTCCACTAATAGTAGAAGTAATAAATATAGTTTTACCTTTAGAATTTGCACCTGTTTTAGGTAACATAAAACTTAAGTTTGCTCTTAAAAGTCTAAAAGCCTCAGCTGTACTTGTTCTAGTTTCTTTTTTAACAATAATTTTTTCTAAAGAAACAGAATTTGGAATATCACCTAAATAAGGAATATTCAAATTACTTTCAATATCTTTTCTGTTATGAATTTTAGTATCTAATATAAACTTCAAATAAATTAATAAAAAAGGAATTATTAAACCTACCACCAATGCAATCAAATAAATAATTTTCTTTTTAGGAGAAATAGAACCATCTGAACTATATGCAACATCAATTATCTTAGCATTTGATACTGTAACAGCTAAAGAAATAGCTGTTTCTTCTTTTTTTCGTAACAAATAAGAATATAACTCAGAATAAATAGCTTTTTGCCTTTGAATATCAATCATACCTCTTTCTATTAAAGGTATTTGAGCTACTTTTGTTTGAGCTACTTTAGATTCTTTAAGAGATTTATTAAGCTGAATATTAATTGAAGATTTTAAATTTTCAAGATTTCTATAAACGTTTTCTCTTAAAACTTGTATCCGATTTTGTAATAACACCAAACTTGGATTTTTATCTCCTGCTTTTATACGTAACCTTTGCTGTTCTAGCACTAGCTGATTATATTCATTAATAGCTTTTGAAGTAATCTCATCAGAAAAACCTAAATTTTCAGGAAGTATTTCATAGCTTTTAGTGTGCTTTTTTAAATCATTTTCTGCCCACTCTACTAAAGTTAATTGCGTTTTTAACCGAACTATTACTTCGTCATAACTTGAAATTGATTCAAAAGCAATTTCTGCTTGCTTAGAAAAACCACTTATTCCAAAATCGGTTTTAAAGTCTTTTAATTTGTCTTGAATTACCCCTAACTCAACACTCATATTTTGAAGTCTTTCTTCTATAAATTCTTTGGTTTTCTTAGATATTTCATTCTTATCTATTAAAGCATCGAGATTATACTGTTTTATTAATTCATTTAAAATATCTTCTGCTTTAGACTTGTTAGCGTCCTTTATTTCTAGTTTTAATATACTTGAAAACTCACTAACTGCACTAACTATTATTCTAGAAGCATAACTACTAACTACATTTTTTTTTGGTCTTACTACAACTAAAATATCCTTTTGATCAGTGTCAATGTCTTTATCTAATAAATTCTTAGTAATCTTAAAACTACCTAAATTATCACTAGTAATAATTTCATCAAAATAAGCACTTTTTAATATTTCGCCTTCAGAATCTTTAATAGAAAATCTATTTTTTTCTGTAAAGGAAACTACAAAAGATGTATCAATAATACTATTTATAGTATTATCATTTAAAAAATCAACCTTAATTGCACTGTTTTTATAAGCTTCAATAGCGTTTCTTCCTTGCTCATCAAAGTAACTTATATTAAGTTCTAAAGAATCTACAACTCTACTAACTATTTTTCTAGATTTAATAATAAAAATTTCGTTTTCAGGATTATTTGTAGAGTTATTTCCTACAATACCCAAATCTGAAACAGCCTTTAACTCATCTGAAATACCAGATTTCAAATTGTCTTTTATCATTATATAAGCCGAAGCATTATATAAAGGTGGCGTCTTTTTTATATAGTAATAAGCACAACAAAAAGAAATACATAAAGCCAAAACAAACCATCTCCAATAGTAAACGTATTTATCAAACTCTTCTTTTAAATTAATTTTATCATTATCTTCAAAAATAATCTCTTGATTATTTTTTTGAAACTCTTTCATATTTTATTGTTCTAATTTGGGGTCTTATAGCTTTTTTTTATCAATATTTTAATCAATAATAAAGAAGAATTACTCTCTTTTTTAATTTTTAGATTTTACAAATTAGTGATATTAATTGTAAGTTCTTTTTTATAAAAAAATTTACTAATCATTTTTTAAACTTATCGATTACAATTTCCAAATATATTATTATTATTTTAAAATGAAGAGTTAGAAACACATAGTTTATTTAATAATATATTTGAATTTGCTTTTAAACTTAAAAGTAACTTTTCATCTAAAGAAAATGACAGTCTACTTTTAATAAATAGCAAAAGTTAAAAAGATAATTATGATAAATAAAACTTTAAAGTTTTATTGTTTTAATATTTTAATAAAAATTTGACTTTTTAAAAAACCCAAACCGTAACCTAGAAATTGTACAAAAGAAGTTAATATGCTTAAAAAAGCAACATTTAAATTTTTATTCTGATTTAAAGAATCTAAGAAAATTAGAAGAAAATAAAATCCGTAGAAATATAAAAATTCATGGTATCCAATAAAAGCTAAAAAAAGACTGAAAATAATTCCTAAAATAAACAAACTAGGAAACCAATATGTTGGTTTTGCAGATCCAGGAAAACGTTTATTTAATTTTGGTCTTCCTGCTCCAAAAGCAAATGTCTGATTAAAAAATTGCTGAACACTACTTCTTCTTTTATGATATACAAAAGCTTTTTCTATTAACTGAGTTTCTAAACCGTTTTGCCATAAACGAAAGGTTAAATCGATGTCTTCTCCTATTTTTAAATCTGAAAAGCCGTTTGTTTTAGCAAAAGCTTTTTCCGACAATCCAAAATTAAAACTTCTTGGTTGAAACTTACCAACAGCTTGTTTTTTACCACGAATTCCGCCAGTTGTTAACACAGAAGTCATAGAATAATTAATAGCTTTTTGAAGTGCTGTAAAACTTTTATGTGCCGCATCAGGTCCACCAAAAGCATCTGTAAAATTGTTTGCTAAAGCTTTTTCTACTTCGGATAAATATTGATTAGGCACAATAACATCAGAATCTAAAATGATAAAATAATTTCCTGAAGCTTTTTGCATTCCAAAATTACGGCTTGCTCCTGCTCCACTATTTTTTTTAAAATAATATTTTAAATTAAGCTGATTTTTATATGCTTCAACAATTAAATTACTTTTTTGAGTTGAGCCGTCTTCTATAATTAAAACTTCAAAATCATTAGAAAAATCTTGTTTTGTAATACTTTCTAACAATTCGTCAATTTCATTGGGACGATTATAAACTGGGATTATAATGGAAAATAATAATTTCAATATTTAAGATCTTAGAACAGAAAATAAAATTTTTTTCCCGTTTATTTCAAAATGAACTTCATTGTATTTTTCTTCTTTAAAATTCTCTGCTTCTTCAACAGAAATGTTATAATCGATTTTAGTTACCGATTTTTTTACAGCATTAGAAAAATCTGATTCAATCTTATTTTCATCAGATTCTAATTTTAACGTCTCATTTTGGTTTTTAAAAGTAAGTTTACTTCCTTTTTTACTTTTTAAATTGGTAGCACTTACAATAATTGTTTCCAAAATTAAAAAACCACCTAATTCGTTTACTCTTACATATAAATCTCCATAATCTGATTCTGCAAACTTATTGATACCTACACTTTTAATATTATCTTCAATTTGAATATCTACTTCTGATCGTTCCATCAGATTAAAATTTTCTGATGATCTAAATACTTTGTCAATTTTCTTAAAAAAACCCATGCACAAAAATTAAATTCGTTAGTAAAAATAGGATAAAAAAAATAACTTATTAATTTTTACTCCATATAAAATTCGTTAAATATAATGATCATCAAAAAATAAATTATAAAAAAAATGCAAATCAAAATTGATTTGCATTTTTAAATTATATAAACTTAATTTTAAAATTATTCCTTAATAATCTTATAGGTTCCTTTAGAATCGCCTACTTTTACTTTAACCAAATAAATTCCAGCTTTTAAAGAAGATAAATCTACAGATAAATTTGTAGTATTCGGTTTACTACTATATACTTGTTGCCCCAATAAATTAAAAACATTTATAGCATCTAAAGATTTTAGCGAAGTAATACTTAAATTTTGATTTATAATTGTTGGAAATAAAGAAAGACCTTCTATTTTATTTTCTTTAATACCTAAAGTTGGATCTGCTTGCGTGGTAAAACTTAATTCTGCACACCCTGTTGCACTTCCTCCTGCATTTTTTGGAACAATACTCCAATAATATGTGGTAGAATAATCTACATTAATAATATTTACACTAGTACCTACTAATGAACCTAAAGAAGTTAAACTGCCAGAAGTAGTTCCCCAAAAAATTTCGTATTCAGTTGGCGCATCACCTGTAGAAGGGGCATCCCAAGATAGTGAAACCTCACCATCAGTAAGATAAACATCTGTATTGCCATTAGCAGGTAATAAATTTTCTGCACAACTCGGTGCCGTAGCATTTTGGTTATTTAAAGAAATATCATCAATAAGCCATCCGTCTCCGTAATTTTGCTCTAAAACCCAAGCAATATAAATTGTCTTTCCTTCATAAGCAGATAAATCTATACTTCTTGAATTTGATCCATTAAATACTTCTGTAGCAGTTAACGAACTTAACGAAGTAAACGTACTTATATCTGTTTGAGAAGTTGTTGAAACACGAACACTCATGTTTGAAGGCTCATATACATCTGTGTAAAGAGTTTGCTCATAAAAACTTAATAATGAATTTATTGAAGTAATATTTACCGAAGGACTTACAAGCCAATCTTCAGTAAAATCACCTGCATTTTCATCAAAACAAAGCATATAACCTCCGGTAGAAGCAGACCAATTTTCTGTTGTTCCTAAACCATTTGCACCAATAAAAGTAGTCCAACCTGTTGGTATAACACCATCGACAAAACTTTCTGGAAACTGTGCTCTTACGGAAAAAGTTATAGATAAAAATAGAAGTAGTAAAGTAATTTTTTTCATATGAATATATCTTTAATAATTAGTGAATAAAATTACATTTTTTACAATGATTTATCTAATTACAAAGTAATAAACATTCATTTTAAGAAAATATTTAAATTATCATCAAAAAAAAAAGGACATCATTTACATAATGACATCCTAAAGAACTTTTTTTAAAGATAATACATTTACTCTTTTGTAAATTTCTCCATAACGGGATCACTAACTCCCATATTAGAAAATCCACCATCGTGAAATAAGTTTTGTAAAGTTACTTTCTTCGTTAAATCTGAAAACATTGTAATTGTATAATCTGCACATTCTAATGCTGTTGCATTTCCTAACGGGCTCATTTTTTCTGCATATTCAATAAAACCATCAAAACCTTTAACACCACTTCCGGCAGTTGTTGGTGTTGGAGATTGAGAAATTGTATTTACCCTAACCTTATGATCTCTACCAAAAAAGTAACCAAAACTACGCGCTATACTTTCTAAATATGCCTTATTATCTGCCATATCATTATAATCAGGAAACACTCTTTGTGCTGCCATATATGTTAACGCTACAATAGAACCCCACTCGCTCATCGCTTTTTTATTATATAAAACATTCATTACTTTATGGAATGAAACTGCAGAAATATCCCAACCTTTGGTAGTAAAATCGTAGTTAGAATCTGTATAATGTTTTCCTTTTCTAACATTTATAGACATACCAATTGAATGTAAAACAAAGTCAATTTTGCCGCCTAAAATCTCCATAGATTTTTCTACTAAGTTGTTTAAATCGTCAATAGAAGTTGCATCTGCACCAATAATTTGAGACCCCGTTTTTGCAGCTAACTCATTTAATTCGCCCATTCTTAAAGCAATTGGCGCATTAGTTAACACAAAAGTTGCTCCTTCTTCGTGAGCTCTTTCTGCAACTTTCCAAGCAATTGAATGCTCGTTTAATGCTCCAAAAATAATTCCTCTTTTACCTTTTAATAAATTGTACATATTGTTTTGGCTTTATTAATTATCTTGTTTCTAGTTTTTTAAAAAACTAATTCAACAATTCTTTTGCGTGTGTAATTGCAGATTCAGAAATATCTTTTCCACTTAACATTTCTGCAATTTCTACAACCCTTTCTTCAGTCGTTAACTGCTTTAAATTTGTTGTAGTAACATTATTAATTTCTTCTTTATATACTTTGTAATGATTTATTCCTTTAGCAGCAATTTGTGGTAAATGTGTAATTGCAATTACTTGCATGTGCATACCCATTTGCTGCATAATAGCCGCAATTTTATTAGAAACCTCACCAGAAACTCCAGTATCAATTTCATCAAAAATAATAGTTGGAAGCTGTATGTTTTCTGATAAAACTTTCTTTACGGATAACATAATTCTAGATAATTCTCCACCAGAAGCCACTTTTTTAAGTTCTCCAAAATTACCACCTTTATTCGCAGAAAATAAAAATTCTAATTCATCTTTTCCGTTATAAAAATAATTTTTAGTAGGTATTATTTTGATTGAAAAACGAGCATTTTCCATTCCTAAGTCTGATAATAATTCTTCTAATTCCTTTTTTAATTTAGGAATAACATTTTTTCTAGCATTAGAAATTTTTAAAGCAATTGCATCTAATTTTTCTGATACTTCTGCAATTTCTTTTTTCTTTTTACTGATGGTAGCATCAGCACTTTCTACTTCATTAACTTTTTCTGATAAAGCTTCTAAGATTTGCAACAATTCTTGATTCGTATTTACAGCATGTTTTTTTTGTAAGTTGTAAATTAGTTGCAATCTATCATTGATTTCTTCTGCTTCATTTGAATTAAATTCTACGTTTTCATTGGCATTTTCTAACTCAGCAACAATATCATCAATTTCTATTTTTACGCTTGTAACTCTTTCTGATATTTCTTGATATTCCTTAGAAAAAGAAGCAATTTTCGATAATCTATTTTCTAAAGTATGTAGTAAATCTTGTACACCAATTTCTTCGTTTGAAGAAATTTCTAAAGCTTCAGATAAATTTAATTTTATATCTTCTATATTATTTAACCTCTCTAAACTTTCTTCTAAAGTTTCTTGTTCATCAACCTTTAACTTAGCAACCTCTAACTCGTTAAATAAATGCAAGTTATACTCATATTGTAAATTAATTTCTTTTTGCGTTTTCTCTAGTTTTTCTAATTCTTTATTTAGCTTATTTAACTTTAAGACACCTCTTTTATAAGAACCAACTTTTGCATTATTTTTAGCTAAAGCATCTAAAACTGTAAATTGAAAATTTACATCAGATAATTGCATGGTTTGATGCTGAGAATGCACATCTATCAACTTCGATTTTAATTCATTTAAAACCGTTAAAGTTACTGGTGTATCATTTACAAAAGCTCTTGATTTTCCTGAAGGTAAAATTTCTCGTCTTAAAATAGTAATATCTTCATAATCTAATTCTACTTCTTCAAAAAAATCTTTTAGATCATAATTAGAAACTGCAATTTTAGCTTCTACAATACATTTTCTAGAAGTATCTTTTAATGAAGATAAATCTGCTCTGTTACCTAAAACCAAGCCTAAAGCTCCTAGAAGTATGGATTTTCCTGCACCAGTTTCACCAGTAATAATAGATAAACCAGATGAAAAATCAATAGATAAATGATTGATTAACGCGTAATTATGTATGGATAATTGTGTAAGCAAGTTCTCTAAATTTTAGTGAATAAAATTAGTGAATTAAAGTCAGAAAAAATAAAGAAAAAGTTTATTCAATATTTTTCCATTTAGAATTATTATTCGGAGAAATATTTTTTAAAGAAGTTGTTAAACGTTCGGCATTTTTGGTTCTTGGTCCATCAGAATAAATACTTACAATTTCATCTGCTTTCGCATCAAAAAACATTCTTATTAAGTAATTACCAACGGTTTTATTATAAATATTTCCTACGGATAAAACTGCATCTTCAACAGCTTGTTTTCCAAAATCTTTGTTAGAAGCAAAATTGTCTAACCCTTTTATATGATAATCATACAATGTACTTCTGTAACTTTTTAGTTTAGGTGATAACAAATTATCTATCATTAAAAAACGGTTTTGTTTACCAACTACATTTTGCCAAGAAGACAAACCACTTTGTTGAGCTTGCAACATTACATTTTGTGCTTCTTTTAATTCTGTTTCTCCACCAAATTGAGTAAATGTATCTGCATCAATTCCTATAATTGTGTATACATAAAATACTATTGTAGAAATTAAATTACTGTCAAAAGAATTTTTATTGTAAATTAAAGGATCAAACTCATTGTATTTAAATGTAAAATCGTTGTCTTTTATGTTTAAAACAGGAGTTGCATAACTAGATCCAAAAACAGGTCTTGTAGATTGCACTTGTAAAGTGGCTGTAAACGTATTATTTTGCCTATTTGTAATAATAATTGTCATTGCACAATCTATTCTTTCTTCAGATTTAACAACTCTATTTGTCCATTTAGTTTGATTGATAAACTCTGTTAACGACTTTTGTAAAGTTGTAAAAACTTGTTTATTTGAACCATCAACTTGTTGATCGTTAACAGTTATTAAACAATTTAATTCTTGTGAATTTATATTGAATGTTATCAAAAATAAAGCAAAAAGAAAAACATGTTTACACATAGTGGATTTTTATAATTTTCGTTTTATCGAGCGTAGTATAAATCATACAATAAACCTCTCGACTAATCTAAAGAATACAAGGAATATTTAACGTATACTATTTACAATTTCATTAATAATATCTTTAGCTACTGCTGTTTTAGATTTTAATTCAAATGGTTTTTCATTCAAATTTTTATCAATAATAGTAATTTTATTTGTGTTTGCAGCAAAACCAGCGCCTTTATCTTGTAACGAATTTAAAACAATTGCATCTAAATTCTTACGTTTAATCTTACTTTTTGCGTTTTCAATTTCATTATTAGTTTCTAATGCAAAACCTACCAAAAATTGATGTTTTTTAATAGCGCCTAAAGATGCCAAAATATCCTTTGTAGGTGCTAACTCAATAGTTAACGAAGAATCCTTCTTTTTTATTTTCTGATTTGCAACATTTTTTGGCTTATAATCTGCAACTGCTGCTGCTGATATTGCAATGTCTACATCATTAAAATAATTATGAACTTCAGTATACATTTGATCCGCAGAAATAACATCAATTCTATTTACAAAAGAGTGGTTTATTTGTTGATGTGTTGGACCAGTAATTAAAATAACTTCTGCACCTAAATTTGCTGCTTCTTTTGCAATTGCAAATCCCATTTTTCCTGAAGAATGATTTCCTATAAAACGAACAGGATCTATAGCTTCATAAGTTGGACCTGCAGTAATTAAAACTTTTTTTCCACGAAGTGGTAATTTAGAAAGTATATCATTTTCTATAAAAGATAAAATATCTTCTGGTTCTGCCATTCTACCTTCGCCAACTAAACCACTTGCTAATTCGCCAGAAGTAGCAGGAATTATGATATTACCAAAATCTTGTAATTTATCTAAACTTTCTTTAGTTGATGGATGAATATACATATCTAAATCCATTGCTGGCGCAAAATATATAGGACATTTTGCAGACAAATAAGTTGCTAACAATAAATTGTCGCAAGTTCCATTTGCCATTTTAGACATTGTGTTTGCAGTTGCAGGCGCAATTAAAAAATAATCTGCCCAGAGTCCTATATCTACATGACTATTCCAAATTTCATTTTCGTCTTCTACATCAAAAAAAGTAGAATGGACAGGATTTTTAGAAAGTGTAGAAAGTGTAAGAGGTGTTATAAAATCTTTAGACGCAGGCGTCATAACTACTTTGACATCTGCGCCTAATTTTATAAACAAACGAACTAATGAAGCTGTTTTGTAAGCGGCAATTCCAGCTGTAATGCCTAACAGAATTTTTTTTCCGCTTAGAACAGACATTATTATGTTGTTTCTGGAGTTCTGAAGTATACTTTGTCGTTTAACCATTCTTCAACAGCAAGTGCAGTTGGTTTTGGTAAACGCTCGTAAAATTTAGAAACTTCAATTTGTTCTTTATTTTCAAAAACTTCTTCTAAACTATCATTATAAGTTGCAAATTCATCTAATTTATCAACTAATTCAGTTTTTAAATCAGAATTTATTTGATTGGCTCTTTTAGCAATAATAGATATTGCTTCATAAATATTGTTTGTAGGAGCTTCAATTTTGTTTTTGTTATAAGTTACTGTACTTATAGCAGCTTGTGTATCTTTATAGTCCATAATTTGTTATTTCTCTTTTGAGTTTTCTTTTTCTCTTTCTAATAATTCTTGTTTTGCCTTTAATTTTTCTATTAAAGCTTCTACTCTAACTTGTTCTTTTTGCAAAGTAGATAACATTTCTTTAGATTCTACCATATATGTAGATTCTGGGTAATTTCTTTCTAGTTTTTCAAAAGCTTCAACTGCATCTTTAATACGCTCTAATTTTCTTCTATCAGTACTTCTTAAAACAAAATCATGAGCAGCTTTAAATCTATAATACAAAGCTTCTTCTTTAAACTCTGAGCCTAAATAATCTGATAATAAATTATCAAAAGCCTGAATTGAAGCTTTGTAATTTCTTACATCATAGTCTGCAGTTGTGTAATATGTTTTTGCTATTTCGAAATATTTTTTTTGTAATTTATAACGTATATCTTTATAATGCTTATTTGCTTCTTCTATTTTATCAGAATTTGGATATGTAGTTATAAAACTTTGAAATGCATTTAGTGCTTTATTTGTTTCTGTTGGATCTTTACTAAAAACAGGAGAAGCTAATTTATAACTATAAGCAGACAAAAATGCTGCATCTTCTTTTTTAGAACTTTTTGGATAATTATTAACAAAACGATCAAAATAATAACCTGATTCAATATAATTTTTTTCGTTAAAATTAGATTGAGCTACCATAAATTGAATACGTTCCATTTGAGGTTTACCTCTATACGCTGGTGTTACTTTTTCAAATAATCGCAAAGCTTTACCGTACTTTTTACCTTCGTACATTTTTACGGCCATTTTATATTGGTCTTCAACCGTACCTTTATTAAGCACTTTTTGATATTCTCCACAAGAAAATAACAAAAGGCTTAACACCAATAAACACGCTAAATTTTTAATTTTTTGCATCGGGCAAAATTACTAATTAATTATGGATAATAAAAGAATTTATTTTTAAGTAAAAAATTCTTTTCTTTTGGTTCCTAAATACTGAAGAATGTTCAGTATAAGTGCGCTTAGGATCACTATTTCAACAAAAAATAGAAATGTTTTACATTTCTAAAAATCTATTAAAATTAAAACACTTTTTTACACATTATATTGTGTTCTGCAATATTCTGCAAAAAAGACTTAAAAAACACCCAAAATGATACTAAAAGTTTGTTAAGGTTATTTCATAAAAAAATACAACTTTTAAAAAGTTAGCCTTTAAAAAAGTTGTATTCGTTATTATTATAATAGATTCTAAACCTAAAAGTTAGAAACGTATTTTGCTATTTTAGCTTGTAATTCTGCACTCGCTTTTACCAAAGGTAAACGTACAGTACCTGCACAAATACCTAATTCTTTTAAAACTACTTTAATTCCTGCAGGATTATTTTCTTCGAAAATATAATCAATAATATCCATCATTTTAAAATGGATTTTATAAGCTTCAACATTTTTACCTTCTAATCCTAATTTAATCATTTTAGAAAACTCTTTCGGAAATGCTTGACCAATTACAGAAATTACTCCAGAACCTCCTGCCAAAGCAACACCTAAAGCCAAATCATCATCACCAGAAATAATTAAAAAATCTGCTGGTTTGTCTTTTAATAAAGTATTGTATTGTTGTTGATTATTACCTGCTTCTTTAACAGCCACAATATTGCTAAAATCTTTTGCCAAACGTAAAGTGGTTGCTGGCTCCATATTTCTAGCTGTTCTTCCAGGAACATTATATAAAATTATTGGCTTTTCTGTTGCTTCTGCAATTGCTTTATAATGCTGATAAAATCCTTCTTGAGTTGGCTTACTATAATAAGGAGCAACAGAAAGAATACCATCTATTTGTGATAAATCTCTTGTGCTAACTTCTTTTACAACTGCTAACGTATTATTACCACCAATTCCTAAAACTAAAGGTAAACGCTTGTTATTTGTTTTTACAATAACATCTATAATTTGCTCCTTTTCTTCCCTAGAAATTGTTGCGCTTTCGCCTGTTGTACCATTAATTACTAAATAATCTGTACCATTTTCTATGTTGAAATTTACTAATTTAATTAGCGCATCAAAATCAACCGTTAAATCTTCTTTAAACGGAGTAACCAAAGCAACACCTGTTCCAATAAATTTTTGCATTATTTTTTTAAATTTTTACGAATGTAAAATTACATTATTCAAATTAATTAAAAAGTGAAATACTAATTTCTTATAAAGAATACACAACTTTTTATCTCAAGTTTAATTTTCTAGTTTTTTTAATACTACTAAGTATTTCTTTAATTCTAAGAAAAAACGATCTGTTTTACTAGGCGTTTCTGCTATTTCTATATCATACAATTCTTGATTTACACCAGAAATACCAACTTTAAACTTCGCTTTAGAATTTAAAACTGCACTTTCTATATATAAATTATTTTTATTAAAATAACCTATTAAAAGATCGAAAGGCTCATCTATAAAAATCTTAAAATTAGATTTATAAATGTTTCCTTTCCAGTTAAAATCCTTTTCGGTAAAGGATTTAAAAGAACGATCATCTTTATGAGAGCCAAAACTATATATTTGAGCATTTTTAAGATTTAGTATATTTTCTACTTCTTCTTTTACATTTACCCATTTAGAAATTTCATCGGTAGTAATTATACCAACTGTTTTTATTTGCTCATCGCTAACAACTCTATGAATTTCATTCTCAATCAATTTCTTTTTAAACTGCTTTTTTAAAAAATATCTTCTAAATGGAATCATATATACTAAAGTTGGGCTTTTTTATTTTTTATAAAAATACTATTAATTAGCTTGCAATTCTAACAAAATAAATTGATTTAACTGTTTACCATAAAACTGAAAATTATCGTCAGAGATTAAAAGTAACGATTTATTTCCATTTAACAATTCTGGTCCAAAAGCAATCCCTTCAATATTATCAATAATTTTATCTGTTAATTCACCTTCTACGTCTTCAAAATTAAAAACTAATCTTTTTTTAAGAGGTGTAAATTCTGATGTTTTTAATGCATCAATTTCTAAAATATCAGTAGCAGTTTCATCAACTATAACATCAAAAATTCTAACAATATTTCCGTGACTTCCATAACCACTTTGATAGGTTCTTTCAACTACTAAAAATTGATTTTCTTTATACTCTAACATTGCAGTTACACCATTTAAATTGATATTTCCTTTTGCTGGTTTTGTAATATGTTCTAATTGATATGCAAACTGTTTTGTAGCTTTTTTAGTTGATTTATCAAAATAAGTAATTCTAATTGGTGATGATGTTTTTGTAAAAGTTGGTTCTTCTCCATCTACATTTAACGGCGCTTCCATAGCAACCCAAAAACCTTTATTATCAATACTTTTTGATGAAGCTTCGAAAGCTGCATTATGCTTTATACTTTTTATGTTTAATAAATTTTCAGGTAATTGAATTTCTTCTAAAAATCGTCCATTTATATCAGATTTAAAAACACTTGGCAGTTTATTATTTTTTATAGAACCTTCGCTAGTTAAATAGATTTCATTGGTTGTTTCATCTACAAAAACAGACTCTAGATCTAATGCATTTTTTTGATAAAAGTTATTCGTTGTATCTGCTAAAAGTATTACATCATTAAATTTTACCGATTTTATTTTATCATCAGAAATACTAATATTTGCTGATAAAACTCTTGGATTTCTTTCATCATCAACAACAAAATAATATTGATTATTGACAAAATCTACGCCAGACAAACCACCAATAATTGTATTTTTAAATTGAATAGAATCTGCTAAATCATATTCATCTAAAAAAGTTAATTTGGTTTCTGTTTTCTTTGTACAAGAAAAAATCAACAAAGAAAAAGCAGCTAAAAAGTAAAAGTTTTTCATCATAAAAAAGTAAACAACAAAGATATCTTTTTATTGTTTTTACACCTAAGTATTATACAATTCATCTAAAAATAAAATCATAAAAAACAAAAAAACTATTCTTTAAGAGAGTCTTTAGCAATTATTGCTTTACAAATTAAATATTGTGCTACAATATAAGTGACCATTATACTTACTGAATAAATTTCTTTTGCCTCGTAAAATTTATGAAGCGCAATTAAAGTGTCAGAAAGAATAAAAATAATTGTTCCTAAAAAAAGCCATAAATTTTCGGTACTTTTCTTTTGCATATAATTCAACAAAGAAACGACTCCGAAAGTAGAAATTACAGTTCCATAAACTATTACAGGAATTTTCATTTCGCCTAGATTATCAAGAATCAAATAAAACAGAAAAATCAAAAAAACTACAAAAGGAATACTTGCTAAAATTAATTTTCGAACACTTTCTTTCTTAATAAAACCAGCTGCTATTTTAATATACAAAATATGAGCAACTAAAAATGACGCCAATCCAAAGACAAAAAATTGATCTTTAAAAAGCAGCAAAACATCTCCCCAAAAAGAAAAAAACAACGCAGAAACATACCAAAAATTTGGCTTTTTAACAGCTACTAAATACACAATTACTAAAGACGTAATTATAAAAGGTTTGCTTAAAAAAGCAGTTTTATCATGAAATAATAACCCTAAAATATGTAATATAACAACTGCTAAAAAAGCAATTGAAGCTGTTGTTATTTTGATTTGTTTTGTCATCAATTTATAACTTTCTTCTGTTGTCGTTAGATTGTGTATCAATTAATTTATTGTAAGGATCTACACCAACTTCTCTAGGTTTTTTATCAACAATAATTGTAATTTTATTATTGATTTGTGTAATCTTATGTTTTTGTAAATACAGTTCTTTTTCTTTCTTTTTACCATCAACTTCTTCCTCTGTAAAAACACCAATATCTATATAATCTTGCAACGGAACAGATAAAATTGACTTGCTCATTTTTTCTGATTTATAGCTCAACGTATCTCCCACTTTTTCGCCATAAAACTTCTTCCCTTTTTCATCATTTCTATATTTAGAAACTTCAAATTCAATATCAACTTGATATTTACCGTTTTCTAACTCCGTAGTTTTTGCACCTACAATTCTATTTTTATAAAGCGTTATCGTTTCAAACATATCTTTAATTACATACTGTAAAGAATCTGGCGTTACTTTTCTAATATAATTAACCATTTCTGTAGAAGTTGTGTATGGCGAATCTTGAAATTTTACTTTTTCTACATATTTTTTTAACGCTCCGTTTAAGTTTTCTTCGCCAATATAATCGCTTAAAGCATAAAATACTAAAGACCCTTTTTGATAGTGAATATACCCTTGACCATCGTTATACATTAATGGTTTTTCTCTTTTAGCTTCAAAAGTTCGCTGCATTAAATAACTATCTAAAGCTTCTTTTAAAAATGTACGCATTTTAGGTTTTCCATGTTGATGTTCTAAAACTTTTAAGGAAACATATTCAGATAAACTTTCTGATAACATTGTTGCTCCTAAAACATCTGCTCCAATTACTTGATGCGCCCACCATTGATGCGAAACTTCGTGCACAGTTACTGCAAAAGGATAATCTACACCATTTTCATCTTTTTCATCAACATCCGCAATAAAACCAAAACCTTCAGAAAACGGAATTGTATTTGCAAATGATTGCGCAAAAGTTCCTTTTATTCTTGGAAACTCAATAATTCTTAGTTGTTTATGCTGATAAGGACTAAAGTTTTTAGCGTTGTAAGTTAAGGAAGCTTTCATCCCTTTCATCATTCTGTCTAAATTATAATCGTGTAGTTTGTGATAGTAAATTTCTAAACTAATGCCTTTCCACATTTCTTTTTTAACTTCATATCTTGCTGAATTAAAGGCGTAAAAATTCAACATTTTGCTATCCATTTTATAATGGAAAAATTTACGATCTCCTTCTGTCCATTCTTTTTGTAAATAACCTGGCGCAATTGCAATTTGATCTTTTGATGTAGAAACCGTTGCTTCAAAATCAATCCAATCTGAATCTTTAGAAATATATGTATTTCCTAAAGCTGTAGAATCTGTTGGCGCCGGACGTAAATTATTTTTTGGTAATTTATATTTTTCACGTGTTTTATCGTCTGTTAATTCACCTCTAGAGTTGTACCCTAAAGAAGGAAATAAAGAAGAATTACTAATAAAAGTTCCGTTTTCTAAAATTGGAGATTTTAACTGAAACATGCTATTTTCGTTACTTTTTACATGAATTGTCAATTGTAAAGTATCTCCAGGTTGAATTTTTTTATCAAACTTGTAAATATCAAAATTAAAAACAGTGTCCTCTAAAACTAAATTATTTGGTTTATTAAACTCAAAAGTACTTTCTAATGAATTATGATTTAAAAAAACACTATCAATTGCTTGGTTTGTTTTATTTATCATCGTGTAAATTGCACTTGCTTTATACGTTTTTTTCTTCGGATAAATGTGCATTTCTGCATTTACAGCAGTAATTCTTGGTTGTTTGTAATTTTCGTATTTCTTATAGGTTTTTTCCCATTTTACAGCATCTAATTCTGCCTGTTTAGAAGATGAGTTTTTATTATCAGATTTTGTTTTTTGATAAATTGTAACTCCTAAAGTTAAAAAAGCTACTAAAACAACCATAAAACTAATTTTAATCGGTGTTTTAAAACGCTGTTTTGCTACATAAAATCTCTCTGCAAAAGAATTTGGCAAACCTCTAACCCACATTAACATACTTACAATTAAAAGCAATGTTCCGCCTAAAATCCAATATAATTTATACCATAAATATCTAGACAATGCAGAACCATAACCATTCATATCCGAATAACTATAACCTGGACCTTCGTTGTATTTAAAGATTGATAATTCAATACCTATTAAAGATAAAAACGGAATTCCGATTGCCAATATCAACAAAATAAAAAATCCTAAATATTGATTTTTAACCAACGTTTGAATAAATATTGCCAATAATGCCCAAATTACATAGTTCAAGAATTTTAAACCATATAATTCTTTTAAATAATGACCAATTTCAAAATCATAATATCCTTGATATGCTTGAAACAACATTCCGGAAACCATAATTACTGCCAATAAAACCAATTGCATTTTTAACAAGGCTATCAGTTTAGAAAACAACAACGTCCAATTAGGAATCGGTGTGCTATCTACCAAATGACTTATTTTGGCAGTATTTGCTCTTTGTACTAAAATACCTGCGTATAAAAAAGTACATAAATTAATTATTAATGCACTAAAAATATTTCCACCTCCAAGCATTTGCCAAGTTACTGGAAGCGTTTTTGTACCAAAAATTTCACCAACTGTAAATAACGTACCTACTAATAATAAAATACCAACAACTAGAATACAAATAAATGGCAAACTCGTAAAAATGTATTTAAAATCGAGGTTAGATAATCTCCACATCGTTTTTAAATTCTGACTAAAAGAATAATCGTGCGTTACTTTTGGCAACGTAATTCTTGTAATTCCGCTAAAATTATTTTTGGTTACTCTTTCTGATTTTACTTTTCTAAAAGAAATAGAAATTGCATTCTGATTAAATTTAAAGAATTTATAAACCAAACCAAAAATTAAAGATGAAATCGCCAACCACAATAATCTGTTGTAAATAATTAATTCTTTAATTGGTATCTGTAATTCGTTTTGTTCAAAAATGGTCCAATATTTAGTGTAATAATCTGCAGCAGCAGAACCAAAAGGATCTAAAATTGCTAGTAAACTTGCTTGTTCTGGATCAGAAAAAATACTTGATAATGCTCCTTGTGCAAAAAACAAAATTATAACGGTAATAAAACCTGCTGCAATATTTCTAGAAAAAGTAACAATGGCAAAAACAACAGCGCCAAAAAATAACACATTTGGCAAAATATAAACTAAATATGTTTGCAAATACGTCATGATATTGAAATCGCCAACAATATCAGAATTTGTTCCAGGAAATCTAAAACCAATACTCATACCAAATGCAATTACCAAAACGATTGCAGAAACAACTACAATTCCGCTAAAAAACTTCGCAAATAAATAATTGGCTTTTGTAAACGGATACGAATACAAAATTGTGTGCATTTCGCTTTTAAAATCTCTATAAATAGAAACCCCTATTATTGATGGAAATAGGAAAAATATTAAAATAGTTAACCCATTTAATAACCCAGTTACACCAATTGGCGAGTTTACAATTCTAGAAGAACCAGTTGTTCCTGTAATTCCATCCCAAATACCTGCTGCAGTTGCTGATAAAAGAAGAGAAATTAGAAAAAATATGGATATATAAATATAAAAAATCGGTTTTTGAAACCAGTATTTTAATTCTTGTTTAAAAATTGTTGAAAACATACTAAAAAAGTTTTAAGTGTTTAGTTTTAAGTGATTAGTTTGTTTGAATTTTATAATTAAAATTTGTAGTAAATTTTAACTTGAAACTCATATTTAAAAACTCTTAATTTGTTAAAACTGGTTTATCTTGTTTTAAAGCAATAAAATACACATCATCTAATTGCGGAGTTGCAGCAACAAAATCATCCGAAGGCTTTTCTATAGCGTGTACTCTAATATTTAATGTATTATCTTGATTGTAGTTTGATGACAAAATGTTATACATTTTTTCATTTTCCTCTAAATCTTCTCTGTTGATAATTTTCTTCCAAATAGCACCTTCAATTTGTTTGGTAGCTTCTTGTGGCGTGGTGTGATTTAAAATTTTTCCACCATTTAAAATCGCCATCTCATTACACAATTCCTTAACATCTTCTACAATATGTGTAGAAAAAATAACGGTACAATTAGTACCAACTTCTCGTAAAACATTTAAAAAACGATGTCTTTCTGCAGGATCTAAACCAGCAGTTGGTTCATCAACAATTATTAATTTAGGGTTATTTAAAAGCAGTTGCGCAATTCCGAAACGTTGCTTCATTCCACCAGAATAACCAGCAACATATTTGTGTCTTACGTCATATAAATTCGTAATTTCTAAAACTTCTTTTACAATTGCTTTTCTTTCGGATTTGTTACTCACACCTTTTAAAGTTGCAAAATAATCTAACAAATCTTCTGCAGACATTTTTGGATAAACCCCAAAAGATTGTGGCAAATACCCCAACACTTTTCGCAAAGACATATTGTCTTCTAAAACATTAATATCACCAAACATTATAGAACCAGAATCCGGACTTTGTAATGTTGCAATTGTTCTCATTAAAGATGATTTTCCTGCTCCATTTGGTCCCAACAAACCAAACATTCCTGTGCCAATTTCAATACTTAAATCATCAATTGCTTTTACTCCGTTTTTATAAGTCTTTGTTAAATTTTTAATAACTAACTTCATTCTGATTTGGTTTTAAGTTTTTCTTAGTGATAAGTGTAAAAGTAAGGAGTTTTGTTACATTTTTTTGTGCTTTTTTTAATAGAAATGATAAAAAATCGTTTTATTTTTACAGAAACTTATACAAAATAGAATTCTCACATAAATTTATAAAATGGCTAAAAAATCAATTTTAAATAAAAAATCGCTTACATTTTTAGAAAAATACCTAAATAACGCAGCGCCAACAGGTTACGAATGGGAAGGTCAAAAAATCTGGATGGAATATTTAAAACCTTATGTAGATACTTTTATTACTGATACTTATGGAACCGCAGTTGGAGTTATAAATCCTGACGCAAAATACAAAGTTGTAATTGAAGGGCATGCAGATGAAATTTCTTGGTACGTAAATTATATTTCTGACAATGGTTTAATTTATGTGATTAGAAACGGTGGTTCTGATCATCAAATTGCGCCAAGTAAAATTGTAAATATTCATACTAAAAACGGAATTGTAAAAGGTGTTTTTGGTTGGCCAGCAATTCATACAAGAAATAAAGCTAACGAAGAAGCACCAAAACCAGACAATATTTTTATTGACACTGGTTGTGCAACAAAAGAAGAAGTAGAAAAATTAGGTATTCATGTTGGTTGTGTAATTACGTATCCAGATGAATTTCACATCTTAAACGGCGACAAATTTGTTTGTAGAGCCTTAGACAACAGAATGGGTGGTTTTATGATTGCAGAAGTTGCACGTTTATTAAAAGAAAACGATAAAACACTTCCTTTTGGCTTATACATTACAAATTCTGTTCAAGAAGAAATCGGTTTACGTGGCGCAGAAATGATAACACAAACCATAAAACCAAATGTGGCTATTGTTACTGATGTTACACACGATACAACAACACCAATGATTGACAAAAAAACTGCAGGACTTATGGAATTAGGTAAAGGTCCTGTTATTGCTTATGCACCTGCAGTTCAACAAAAATTACGTGATTTAATTACAGAAACTGCCGAAGCTAATAAGATTCCTTTTCAACGTTCTGCGCTTTCTAGAGCAACAGGAACAGACACAGATGCTTTTGCTTATAGTAATGGAGGCGTTGCTTCTGCGTTGATTTCTTTACCTTTAAGATACATGCACACAACTGTAGAAATGGTTCACAGAGAAGATGTAGAAAGCGTAATTAAAATGATTTATGAAACATTGTTAAACATCAAAAACGGGGAAACTTTTTCTTATTTTGAATAGATTTAAATGACACGAATTTTCACTAATTGCGATATAGAATCTGTCATTCCGAAATGAGCCTTTTTAGGCGATTGAGGAATCTCATAATTAGAGATTAGAATCATGAGATTTCTCCTATCGTCGAAATGACAACTGACTTTTTATTAGTAGTAATTAGTGAAAATCATTTATTACAAATATGGATGAACTTATAGATATTTTAACTCCAGAAGGAAAATTAACAGGAAAAACTGCACTAAAATCTGAAGCTCACAAAAACGGTTGGTTTCATGCAACTGTGCATATTTGGTTATTTACTTCTGATGAAAAAATTTTGCTTCAAAAAAGAGCAATGACTAAAAAAGTTTTTCCGGGTTTGTGGGATATTTCTGTTGCAGGTCATATTGCTGCTGGCGAAGAAATTTTAACATCAGCAAAAAGAGAGATTTTTGAAGAAATTGGCTTACAGTTAGAAGAAAAAGACCTCATCAAAATAGGAACAAGAATTCATCAAGTTTCTCATAAAAACGGAATTCAAGATAACGAACACCATCATGTTTTTATTGCCGAATTAAAAAAACCTTTATCAGAATTAACTATTCAAAAAGAAGAAGTTGATGCCGTTCAATTATTCGACTTAGAAATACTTAAAAATACAGAAAAACATCAAAACGTTTTATTATCAAGGTTTCATGGGTATTATTGTTCTGTCTATAATGAAATTATAAAAATTACATCAAAATGAAAAAAAACAAGGTTGTAAATTTGTTTGGAGATAAGAATAACCTTCAAAATACAGCGCTAAATTATTCTACTCTATTAGATAAATTTGTTGAACAATTTATTAATAAACTTAAAGAGTTTGAGTCTCAAGAAGACGCTTATGAGTTTGCCCAAAACGCTTGGAACTTAGGAAATATGCGATCTATTATAGATACAGCTGAATTTAAAAACATTATTTCGTTAGCAAAAGACAATGGTGAAGATTATCGTTTATTAGAAAAAATGACCTCTTATAAAGTTAAACATCTTAAAGAATTTACAGAATTTATAGTTGATTTTGATTTCTTTGAAGTTAAAGGAAGTCAAAAACTAAAAGTAACAACACAAACTGAAGATGACTACCTTTCTGAGATGCTAGAAATAAATTTCCCTAAAGAAAGCACGGAAGATGATTTTGAAGAGAATTTTATTAACAGATCTGCAATTTCGTTAAAACCTCTACAACCTTTTATAGATTGGCATAATACTATTTACACAGATTCTAAAATTGATGAAACAGATTTAAAAGATGTAAATATTTATTTAATTAGCAATGCAACATATTATGAAGATGTAGAAGCACACTTAAAAAAGAAGTTTGACAACTATTTTCAAAGAGAATTAGAAGGCTGGCACACAAATAAAAAAGAATGGCCGCAAAGACGAAATTACAAAATGTTTAAAAACTGGTTTCAAATTAATATCTCTACAGCTATTTTAGATTTAGAAAAAACACCAGTTAGCAAAAGTGAATAAAACCCTCATCAGTAAATAAAAAAAGATGAAAAATACAATTTCTGAACGTGTCTTCGATTTCTTAAAAAATTATCCTCCTTTTAATTTACTTACTGCTAAAAAAATAGCAGAAATAGCATCCGAAGTAAAAATTATATATTTAGAAAAAGGAAAGATTCTTTTTAATCAGAATGATACAAATCACGAACATTTTTATATTGTAAGAAATGGCGGAATTAGTATGTATAAAAATTCTGAAAACGATAAAACGCTTATAGATATTTGCGATGCTGGAGATATTTTTGGATTAAGACCATTAATCAGTAAAGAAAATTATTTATTAGATGCTATTGCCAATGAAGAATCTATTGTTTATGGAATTCCTATTGCAATTTTTCAAGCATTATCAGAAAAAAGTTTAAAAATTAATAAATACCTGTTAACCTCATTTGCTTCCACTTCTTTTGATCCTTACACAAGCGAGCAAAACAACAATATTTTTACAGATTATATTGCTAAAGAAAACTTAGCAGAATCTAATTTACAATCTATTAATTACACAAAAAAACCTTTAAAATGTACCATAAAATCTACAATTAAAGAGGCTGCCATAAAAATGAGTGCTCAAAAAATTGGTTGTATTGTTGTGGTTGATGATGCATGCGTTCCTATAGGAATCATTACAAATAGCGACATTAAAAACAAAATAGCCACAGGTCTTTTTTCTATAGAAACTTCAGTAAAAGATATTATGTCTTTTCCTGTAATAACGCAATCTAAAAATCTTACAGTTTTAGATGCACAATTACAAATGATTAAGCATAAAGTAGGTCATGTTTGTATTACTGCTGATGGAACTAGTAATTCTAAACTAATAGGAATTTTAACAAATCATGATGTATTAGCTTCATTAGGAAACAACCCAACTGTTATTTTAAAAGAAATAAAACGCGCTAAAAGAACGAGAGAAATTCGTGAAATTAGAAGCAAAGCTAACTTACTTTTAAAATCATATTTAGAACAAAATATTCCGTTATCTCATATTTCTAAAATTATCTCAGAAATAAATGACGGCGTAACTATTAGAACCATTGAACTTTCTTTGAAAAAAATGGATTCGCCTCCTCCTGTAAAATTTTCTTGGCTAGCTCTAGGCAGTCAAGGCAGAAAAGAACAACTTTTATACACAGATCAAGATAATGCTTTAATTTTTGAAGATGTTGCACCCGAAAAATATCTAGAAACAAAAAATTACTTTTTAAAACTTTCTGGACACATTACTAAATCACTTCATAAAATTGGCTATGAATATTGTCCTGCAGAAATGATGGCAAGCAACCCAGAGTGGTGTTTATCTTTATCTGAATGGAAAAACCAATTTAAAGATTGGATTATGAATATTGATGAAAAAGCCATTTTATTGTCTTCGATATTTTTTGATTTTAATGCAATTTATGGCGACCCAAATTTGCCTAAAGAATTAACGAATAGCATTTTTGAAAATCTAAATAATAAAAACCTTTTATGTACCTTTTTAGCGAAAGAAGCAGTTGCAAGCCCTTCTCCATTAGGTTTTTTTAAACAGTTTTTAGTAGAAAATAATGGAGATCACAAAGATTCTTTTAATATTAAAAAAAGAGCGTTAATGCCATTAATTAATGCTGCTAGACTTTTAGTTTTATCAAATAATATATCAGAAATAAATAATACAGCACAACGTTTTGAAAAATTAGCAGAAATTGAACCTCAAAATAAAGAGTTATATCAATCTTGCTCTTACGCCTTTAAAGCTGTGCTAAAATTTAAAACCAAACAAGGAATCTTACATAACAATTCTGGTAGAATTATACAATTAGAATCTTTAACAAAAGAAGAAAAGTTAAAACTTAAAAGATGTTTTAAACCTATTAGAGAAATTCAAGAAGTACTTTCTGTAAGATATAATTTAGCAAACTTTAGGTAACTATGAAATTAAATTGGTTTCAAAAAAAAGAAAAAAAGCCACTTCCAGGTTACTTTTTAGCCTATCAGGAAAGCTTTTTAAATGCAAAAAAACTACCGATTAAAGAAACTAGATTTGTTATTTATGATACAGAAACAACTGGTTTTTTAAGAAAAGATAGAGTGCTTTCTATTGGTGCTGTATCTGTAATAGACAACACAATTAACGTAAATGATACTTTTGAAGTCTATGTGAAACAAAAAGTATTTAAAGCAGAAACTGTACCAATTCACGGAATTTTAAAAGGAGGTGAAATTGAAAAAATAACAGAATTAGCTGCGTTAAAACTTTTTTTAAAATATATTGGCAATGCCGTTTTGGTTGGACATCATGTAAAATTTGATGTAGAAATGATTAACGAAATTTTAAGGAGAAACAAATTACCTCTTTTATTAAACAAAACTATTGATACTGGTTATTTGTATAAAAAATCAAAACACACAATTTATCAAAATGGAAAACAACATTATACATTAGATAATTTGTGTGATGAATTAAATATCTCTAAAAGTGATCGTCATACAGCAACTGGAGATGCTTATATTACTGCAATAGCTTTCTTAAAAATACTTTCTCGTTTAAATAAAAACGGAAATTTAAAGTTTAGAGATTTATTGAATTACTAGTTTTTTGGTTTCTCAAAAAAAGAATCGGCTAATTTACCTTCGCTTATTAAAGGTAAAGTAAAAACCGTTGTTGGTCTTGCAGGTTCTGTTGGCACTCCATTTTCATCAGTTTTATACCAAGTAATTTCTGATGGCAAAATTAATCCGTTTACGTTATTCCAATTACCATACTTAATCATTTTAAATTTATCGCTTGCTTTTTTAGATCTATACGTAACTGTATAACCTAACCATTGCATTTGATATGTTTCTGGATTGTAATAAATTTTGTAATTATCATCTGGAGAACTACCAACATTTGCTTTAAAAGACATTTTATATCCAGGATAATTTTTCCCTTCAAAAACTAAATCTGCTGTTTTTTCATAAGTAATTCCATCATCAGCCAAAACAAAAGGCATTGCGTAGAAATAAAAATATAAATTATGATAAAAAGCAGGATCGCCTTTATAAGATCCTTTTTCAACTTCTGATAACCAAACATCTTTACCGTTAAAACCTAAAGAATATTTTGGTGAATTAATTACTGTTTTTCTTGATTTTAAATCTACAGTATGTACTTCTTCTCCTTTATTAAATGATAAAATTTGTGCTTTTCTCCAAGTATCAATTCCCCCATGTTTTTCAAAAACTTTTGCCAATTCTACCGGAAAATTTTCTTTTTTAACTTCAACAATTGTTTCTTGTTTAACACCTTTTTTAGTTTCATTTTTACAAGAAACTGAAATTACTATTATTAATAATAAAAGTACTTTTTTCATAAATATGTTTAATTTGATTTTAATAATTTAAAAAGTCGTAATACATCTAAAACACTTTCAAAAATAATGACATTTAATTCTTAAATTTTAGATTGATAAGTATACAAATCAAAATATCTACCTTTTTTAGCAATCAACTCATCATGCGTTCCTCTTTCTGCGATGCTTCCAGCTTCAATTACTAAAATTTGATCTGCTTGTTTTATAGTACTTAATCTGTGTGCAATTACAATCGTAGTTCTATCTTTTACTAATTCTGATAAACTTTTTTGAATTAACGATTCACTTTCTGTATCTAAACTAGAGGTTGCTTCATCTAAAATAATAATTTTTGGATCTGCTAAAATTGCCCTTGCAATTGCCAAACGTTGTCTTTGACCTCCAGAAAGTTTTACGCCTCTTTCTCCTATTAATGTATCTAACCCATCATCAAAACGATCTGTAAATTCATTTACGTAAGCAGCATTTACAGCATTTTGTAATTCTTCTTCCGTAGCATTTGGTCTTGGGAATAAAATATTTTCTCTAATTGTTCCTTCAAACAAAAATTCATCTTGTAAAACAACTCCTAAATTTTTACGATAACTAGATAATTTTACTTTTGACACATCTTTATTATCAATAGTAATAGTACCAGATTTAGGGTTTAAAAAAGTTGCAGATAAACCTGCAATTGTAGATTTACCTGAACCAGAACTACCAACCAACGCAGTTACAGAACCTGCAGGAACATCAAAATTAATATTGTTCAACACTTCTTTTCCTTCTTCGTACTCAAAAGAAACATCATCAAAAATAATTTCTCCTTTTATCTTATTTAATGTAATTGTTCTTTCTTCATCATCTTCTTCTGCAGGCATGTTCATTAACTCTTCTGTTCTATCTAAACCTGCTAATGCTTCTGTTAATTGGCTACCAATATTACTCATTTGTACAATTGGCGCAACCATAAAAGCTAATAATGTTGTAAATTTAAACAGATCTCCTGAAGTCATCGTTCCTTGTACCATATAATAACCTCCAATTCCTAAAACGCCAGTTGTTGCTAAACCAATTAAAAAAGTAGATGAGCTTGTCATTATTGCAGTTGCTGTCATACTTTTTTTAACATTTATAAAAATATCGGCAACACCTTTTTCAAATATTTTACTTTCTTGTTCTTCTGCATTAAAGGCTTTTATAACTCGAATTCCACCTAAAGTTTCTGTTAAACGTCCTTTTACCTCTGCATTAATTTTACCTCTTGCTCTAAAAATTGGTCTAATGTATTTGAAAGATTTTAAGGCAATCAATCCAAAAACTGATAAAGGCACAAAAGTAAAAAGCGTCATCCAAACATTCATTTTTAGCAAAATAACCAACGTTAGAATTGCCGTAAAAGAACCACCAATTAGTTGTACTAAACCTGTACCAATTAAGTTTCTAACTCCTTCTACATCGCTCATAATTCTAGAAACTAAAGCTCCAGATTTTGTATTATCAAAAAAGCTGATAGGTAATGTTAATACCTTTTTTTGAACTTCTGCTCTTAATTCTGATATTAAATATTGTGCTTGAATACTTAATACTTTTGTTAATAAAAAAGAGGTGATTGCTTGTACAGAAATAGCCCCAATAACGATAGCTATTAAAGTATATAATTGATTATAATCTTTATTTGGCACAACCTCATCTAACAATACTTTACTTTGCAATGGAAGCACAAAACCAGATAAACTTCTGATAATTATTAGAATTAAACCTAAAAAAACAAGATTTCTTCTTGGCCAAATAATGGTTTTAAAAGCTTGTTTTAAAGTTACTTTTGGTTTCTTTTTATCTTTTGATGATTCTTTATAATGTTGCATAATTTGTTTTAAAATCTAGAAAACTCTATTTCTCAATTTATATGCCATAGAAATAAGTCTGACATATTTACAAAGTTACAACAAACATAAAAGACCTCACAGGTTATAGAAACCTGTGAGGTCTGGAATAAAGATTAAATTCCTTTACTATATTATTAATTAGCTACCAAGTATGCTGCGTGAGCGATAGAAACGGCATCCTTTTTATGCTTTTTCTGCATAAAAAGATATAGTGGAAAGCGCGGTTTTTGTTTTTTCAACAAAAACACGCAAAAAAACTCATAGATTTAATAACCTATGAGTTTTGAATAAAATCTGAATCTGATTCAGTTTTTCCTACAATCTATGATCAATAATTTTTTGTACAATTTCAGGATTTAATAATGTACTAGTATCTCCTAAATTATCCATTTCATTACAAGCTATTTTACGTAAAATACGTCTCATAATTTTGCCAGAACGTGTTTTTGGTAATCCTTCTGTAAATTGAATTTTATCTAATTTTGCAATTGGGCCAATTCTATCTGTAATTAATTGATTAATCTCCTTCTGTAAATTAGCATGATCTCTATATTCACCGGCGTCTTTTAATGTAATATAACCATATAAAGCACTTCCTTTAATATCATGAGGAAAACCAACAATAGCAGATTCTGCAATTGCAGGATGCTCATTAATTGCATCTTCTATTGGCGCAGTTCCTAAATTATGACCAGAAACAATAATTACATCATCTACTCTACCTGTAATTCTGTAATAACCAACTTCATCTCTTAAAGCTCCATCACCCGTAAAATACATATTATCAAAAGCAGAAAAATAGGTTTCTTTATAGCGTTGGTGATTTCCCCAAATTGTTCTTGCAATACTTGGCCAAGGGTATTTTATACACAATCTTCCTTCTACCTGATTCCCTTTTAATTCGGCTCCTTTTTCATCCATTATTGCTGGTTGAATTCCTATAAAAGGTAACGTTGCGTATGTTGGTTTTGTTGGTGTTACATACGGAATTGGTGTTATCATAATTCCGCCAGTTTCTGTTTGCCACCAAGAATCTATTATCGGGCTTTTACCTTTACCAACATTATCATTATACCAGTGCCAAGCTTCTTCATTAATTGGCTCACCAACAGAACCCAAAACTTTTAAGGATGATAAATCGTGATTTTCTATCAATTCTGTTCCATGTTTTGCCAAAGCTCTAATTGCAGTTGGAGCTGTATAAAACTGACTCACTTTATGTTTGTCAATTATATCCCAAAAACGACCAAAATCTGGATAACTTGGTACACCTTCAAATAATACTGTTGTTGCTCCGTTTGCTAAAGGTCCATAAACAATGTAAGAATGACCAGTAATCCAACCAATATCTGCAGTACACCAATACACATCATTTTCTCTATATTGAAACGCATTTTTAAAGGTATACGCTGTATACACCATATAACCAGCTGTTGTGTGCACCATTCCTTTTGGTCTGCCAGTAGAACCAGAAGTATATAAAATAAATAATGGATCTTCTGCATCCATTATCTCTGCTTTACATTCTTTAGAAGCTTCATCTAATAACGGTTGCAACCATTTATCTCTTCCAGCTTTCATCTTAATATCAGAATTGATTCTTTTTGCTACCAAAACAGTATTTACTCCTTCACATTTTTCTAAAGCTTCATCTACGATTCCTTTTAAATCAATTGTTTTTTTACCTCTGTAAGAACCATCCGCAGTAATGACTATTTTACAATCAGAATCGTTAATTCTTGTTGCTAAGGCTGTTGATGAAAAACCTGCAAAAACCACAGAATGTATAGCCCCAATTCTAGCACAAGCCAACAAAGAAATTGCCAATTCGGGAATCATAGGTACATAAATACAAACTCTATCTCCTTTTTTAACCCCATAGTCTTTTAAAACATTCGCAAATTGATTTACTCTTTCATGCAATTGATTATAAGTAATATGTTCTGCTGGTTCCTCTGGATTATTCGGTTCGAATAAAATAGCCGTTTTGTCTGCTCTTGTAGCCAAATGCCTATCAATACAATTTTCTGTAATATTTAATTTAGCACCTTGAAACCATTTTATTTCTGGTTTAGAAAAATCCCAATCTAAAACTTTATCCCATTGTTTTCTCCATAAAAAATGTTCTTCGGCAATTTCTTCCCAAAAAACCTCTGGTTCTCTTATCGATTTTCTATATACTTTAAAATATTCTTCTAAATGTTTAATGTGATAATTACTCATAATTAGTTTTGTTATTGATTAGATTTTATAAAAATAGAAAATTATATTTGCTTTATGGGTATTCAAATCATTTTTGAATCAATTTTACAAAACTGGAATATTATTTTATTTTTTTTTATAGTCGCAATTTTATATTCGTCTGTAGGTTTTGGTGGTGGTTCTAGTTATTTAGCAATTTTAGCATTAACAGGCATAGTTTTTACACAAATTAGAGCAACTGCTTTATTATGTAATATTGTTGTGGTTTTTGGTAACATGTTCTTATTTCATCAGCAAAAAAAAATAGAATGGAAAAAAATAATTTCTATCGTTATATTTAGTGTTCCAATGGCATATATTGGTGGATACTTAAAAATAAATAAAGAATTTTTCTTTATATTGTTAGGTTTTACGCTTCTTTTTGCCGCAATTACTATGTGGATTTCAAAAAATATTATTTCTTCGGATGAAAAACAAATCAAAATAAATACCAAGAAAAATGCTGCTTTTGGCGGAATTATTGGTTTTATTTCTGGAATGGTAGGAATTGGCGGAGGCATTTTTTTATCGCCACTTTTGCATTTAACAAATTGGGATACTCCAAAAAAAATTGCAGCAACAGCTAGTTTTTTTATCTTAGTTAATTCTATTGCAGGACTAGTTGGACAATATTCAAATCCTGATTTTTATATTGATTGGAGTTTAACATCCATCTTATTAATTACCGTTTTTATTGGCGGACAAATTGGAAGTAGAATGAGCAACAATTACTTTACTCCTATTCAACTAAAAAAGGCAACCGCTATTTTGATTGCCTTTGTAGGAATTAGAATTTTAATAAAATATTTCTTTTAATTATTTTTTCATCGCTTTCATTGCATTTCCTCCCTGATATAAAGTCAGTGCAATTATTTCGTCTTTCTCATTTTTATGAAACTCAATTTCTGCTTTTACTACTTTTAAAAAGAAATTCGTTTCAGTTGTTGCAAACAACTCAAATTGAGCTTGACCAGTTGCTTGTGCAAATAATTGATTTTCTTTTGCTGTAATTGTTAAATCAAAACCAGGCTGAATTTCATAAACTCCTTCATACGTTTTTAAAACATCCGCAGAAACTGTAATAATTTCTTTTTCTTTAGTTGCTACTTTATCTGTGAAAATTCCTTCTACTTTATTAATTCTGTTTTTAAAAAGTGCTACTTTTTTTCCATCTTTTATAGAGAAATCATACGAAATAAACCCTTCTTCAAATGTAAAAGAAGTTGGCGAAGTTGGAAAAATCTTAAATGATTTCGGACTTCCTTCTCTTTGACTATATAATTGACCGTCTTTTAAAGTTATAAAGCGTAAAACTTTAGCATCAAATTCATACGTTCCCACCCAATTATTTAATTGCTCTATTGATAATTTTACTTCTTTTCCGGCTTCAAACTTTGGTTTATTAATTGCTAAAGCAGCGATTTCTAAAGCTGTATTTGTTGGTGATTGACAGCCACAATTAGAAAAAAGAATTACATATACATTTTCACTTGGTACAAAAACACCCATCGATAAATACCCTGGAATTGCGCCTCCATGTTCTATTGTTGGCACATCATTTAATTCATCTAAGCTCCAACCATAACCATAGTTAATTTTATCGCCATTATTTAAAGTATAATTGGTAAATGCTTTTGCGATTGTTTCTTTTTTTACAAACACGTTATTTGTAATTGCTGTTTGCCATTTTAACATATCATCTACAGTAGACATTATTGAGCCAGCAGCATAAGGCAATGTTAAACTTATATATTGTGCATTTACAAAATCGGCTCCTTTTTCATAACCAGAAGCTCTATTTTTTATCAGTTTTGTATGACTTCCATAATAAGAAGATTTCATATTTATTTTATCAAAAATTCTTTCTTGAAGAAATTTTTCATAAGAAATTCCGCTAACTTTTTCGATAATATATCCTAAAATAAAATACGCTGAATTATTATATAAGTATTTTTCTCCTGGATCAAAATCCATTGGTTCATTCTTAAAGAAATTTATAAATTCTAAAGGCGTTTTATCAATTGTTGCAATTTCCCCAAAGCTTTGCATTGATGTATAACTCTTAATTCCTGATGTATGCGTTAGTAAATGATGAATTGTTATTTTATTTCCGTTTGTTGGATAATCTGGAATAAACTTCGTGATTTCATCATCTAAACTTAATTTACCTTCTTCTAATAACATCAAAATTGAAACTGAAGTAAATTGTTTTGTAATTGAACCTATTTCAAAAACATTGTCTGACGTCATATCTACATCCAATTCTAAATTCGCTTTCCCAAAAGCTTTTCTATAAAGAACTTTTCCATCTTTAGCAACCAAAGCAGAAACTCCAGTTTCATTATTTTTAAATTGATTGGTTAATATTTTATCTATTTTAGAGGCTAAACTTTGCGCTTGACTTACATTAAAAAAGAATACGCAAATAACTGTTAATAGTGTCGATTTAAAAAAAAGTAAATTTTTCATTTGATATTTTTAAGTTGGTTAATATTTTATATGACGACATAAAAAACTTTAAGTTACAGCTTTACAAATAAATAACAAAAAACTTATTTATTTTAAGATGATATTTTAAGGATTTAAATATCTTTGATGCTTAAAATAAAAAGCATGTTAGAAAATCTATTTACATTATTTATGTTAGTTATGTTACAAGCTGTTCTTGGTTTTGACAACTTACTATACATTTCTTTAGAATCTAAAAAAGCACCAGAAACAGATCAAAAAAAAGTTAGAAAAACAGGAATTTTAATTGCAATCGTTTTAAGAATTGTATTATTATTTGTGCTTGTTTCTATCATAGATTTTTTTCAAGAACCTTTTTCTTTTTTATCTGGCGGAATTGAAAACATCATAAAATTTGCTTTTAACGGTCACAGTATTATTGTTTTAGTTGGTGGCGGATTTATTATTTTTACTGCTATTAAAGAAATTTGGCACATGATTTCTACAAAAGGACTCGAAGTTTCTGAAATGGCTTCAGATAGAAGTACAAAATCTTCTAAAGCAGTTGTTTTTAGTATTGTTTTAATGAATTTAGTGTTTTCTTTTGATTCTATTTTAGCCGCAATTGGTCTTACAAGTGAAATTGAAAGTTCTACAACCGCTTTTATAATTATGGCAATTGCAATTGTTATTAGCGGTTTATTAATGCTAATTATGGCTGATAAAATCTCTGTTTTCTTATCAAAAAATAGAATGTATGAAGTTTTAGGATTGTTTATTCTTTTTATTGTAGGAATAATGTTAGTTACAGAAGGTGGTCATTTAGCACATCTTAAACTATTTGGAAACGAAATTGTGCCAATGAGTAAAACTACATTCTATTTTGTACTTGCAATTCTTATTATTGTTGATGTTGTTCAAGGAAAATATCAAAAGAAACTTGCTAAAGAAAAAAAATAAATTCAAGGTATATTTTAAAGATAAAAAAAGTCGCTGTATTAAATTACAGCGACTTTTTTATAATAATTCAGTAATACTATCTTTAATTCTTTGCGTAATAATTTGTAGAATTCTTTTATTTACTTCGGATACATTAGCCGTATAAAACGTAAATTCATCCGTAGAAAAATGACCAACGATAAAACCTAAAGTCATATTTTTATAATTGTTATCTGTTTTAAAAATAGATGAAATTCTACTTCTCTTTTTCTGATCTGATAAAACAGAAAAATCAATTTTTCGTTTCTGTAAATACTGTTTAAACGAAGCAATTAATAAATCGTGCTGCATTTTTATAACAGGACGAATTATTTCATTTTGAAATTTCTCTAATTCAGAAGTTCCTTCGTTTACTAAATCTGATAAAATTGGTCTTTCTTTTTTATTCATCTAATAATTCATCTAGTTCTAATTGATAATCATATTGTAAATCTTCATGCAGTTTTTCAATTGCTTTTTTGATCATTTTAATTTGAGAATCAAAAACATTTTGCAATCGCTGACTGTTTTTTATAGAAGGTTTCATTGCTTTTAATTTCTTACAGAAATACAACAATAATTCGGTTTCTGTTTCCTTATTTTTCGAGTATCTAATATACTTTTTGGTAAGCGATAGAATTTTACGTACACTTTTTCTGATGTAAAAAAAACTCTTTGTATTAATCTCTAAAAACTGGTCATCCATTTGATCTTTAATCGACTGGATATACCCTTCTTCATTATGAGACTCAAACAATAAATAAGTAAGTAATTCTTTGTTTTCTTTTTTAAATCTTGATAAATGTAAACACAACTCTTTTAACTCATTGGCAGATTTATGCGTTAATTCGTCTTTGAGTTGTTTTATGGTTACAGCTTTCATTTTTTAAAATTTTCTACCAAATATATTAAAAAATAAAACCTCACAGATTTTAACTTGTGAGGCTTCTTTTTTATTTTAAAAACAATTATTTTTCACTAGGTATTGCTACCATTTCGTTTACATCTGCATCATAATCTACACCATCAACTTTAAAGCCGAATAAATTAAAGAAATCGTTGCTATAACCTTCTAAATCTCCAATTTCTGATAAATTTTCTGTTGTTGCAGTTGGCCATAATTTATCAACTTCTGCTTGTACATCTTCTCGCATTTCCCAATCGTCAATTCTAATTCTTCCTTTTTCGTCTAAATCTAAATCTCCTCCAAAAACTCTTTCGCTATATAAACGCTGAATTTGCTCAATACAACCTTCGTGAATTCCTTTGGCTTTCATTACTTTATATAGTAAAGAAATATACAACGGAATTACAGGAATTGCAGAACTAGCTTGCGTTACCAAAGCTTTATTTACAGAAACAAAGGCTTTACCACCAATTGATTTTAAATCATCTGTAATTGTAAAAGCAGTTGCTTCTAAATGATCTTTTGCTGCACCAATTGTTCCTTTTCTATAAACTGCTTCCGTTAATTTTGGGCCAATATAAGAGTATGCAATTGTTGTAGCTCCTTCGGATAATAAGTTTTCTGCTTTTAAAGCGTCCATCCACATTTTCCAATCTTCACCACCCATAACTGCAACTGTGTTTGCAACATCATCTCCTTCTGCAGGATTTATAGAAATTTCTGATACATTTCCTGTATGAAAATCTACTGTTTTGTTAGAAAAAACGCCGCCAATTGGTTTTAAAACCGATTTAAAACGTTTACCAGTGTCTGGATGTGTTCTTACTGGTGATGCTAAACTGTAAATCACCAAATCAACCTGACCTAAATCTTTTTTGATTAAATCTAAAGTTTGTCTTTTTATTTCATTTGAAAATGCATCACCATTTATACTTTTTGCATATAAACCTGCTTCATGAGCATGTTTTTCAAAAGCTGCTGTATTGTAATATCCTGCAGATCCTGTTTTTCCAGGAGCAGAAGGTTTATCAAAAAAGACACCAATTGTAGCTGCTTCTGATCCAAAAGCACTAGAAATTCTTGATGCTAATCCAAAACCTGTAGATGACCCTAAAACTAAAACTTTTTTAGCGCCATTAATTTTTCCTTTCGACTTTACATATGCAATTTGATCTGTAATATTTTTTTCACAACCTGTTGGATGCGCAGTTAAACAAATAAATCCTCTTGTTCTTGGTTCTATAATCATTTTTGTTTGTTTTAGTTTGCTAAAAAAGCGTTCACATTTTTTTCAATTCTCTCCATCACATTTTCTGTGGAAGCTTTTACAAATTTTTCTCCTGTAATTTGTTCAAATAACTCTATATATCTGTTAGAAATCTCTATGATTTTTTCATCAGACATTTCTGGAATTTGTTGCCCTTCTTGTCCTTGAAAACCATTTTCTATTAACCATTGACGCACAAATTCTTTTGATAATTGTTTTTGAGCTTCTCCTTTATTTTGTCTTTCTTGATATCCATCAGCATAAAAATAACGAGAAGAATCTGGTGTATGAATTTCATCAATCAATACAATTTTACCCTCTTTTGTTTTACCAAATTCGTATTTAGTATCCACCAAAATTAAACCACGTTTTGCAGCAATTTCAGTTCCTCTTTCAAATAATTTACGTGTATAATCTTCTAAAACTACATAATCTTTTTCAGAAACAATTCCTTTTGATAAAATAGCTTCTCTAGAAATATCTTCATCATGTTCGCCATTTGCTGCTTTAGTTGATGGCGTAATAATTGGTATTGGAAACTTATCGTTTTCTTTTAATCCTTCTGCTAAAGTAACTCCACACAAAACTCGTTTTCCAAGTTTGTATTCACGTGCTGCATGACCAGACATGTAACCTCTTATAACCATTTCTACTTTAAAAGGCTCGCATAAATGACCAACAGCAACATTTTCATCTGGATTTGCCAATAACCAATTAGGAACAACATCTACAGTTTCATTCATCATTTTTGTTGCAATCTGGTTTAAAATCTGACCTTTAAACGGAATTTGACGCGGCAAAATAACATCAAAAGCAGATAATCTATCAGTAGCAATCATTACTAAAAGTTGGTCGTTTATATTATAAACTTCTCTAACTTTCCCTTTATATATAGATTTCTGGCCTGGAAACTGAAAATTTGTTTCGTTAATTGTATTCATTTTTTGTGTTGTTGTTTGCGCAAAAATAAGCTTTCAATTTCTTTTTTTTCAGAATTGAAGTAGTTTTTTATTTGCTGTCTTTCAAAAGAAAAAACTTTAGATTTATTTTCTATTTCATTTATTAAAATTAAAGAAACTCTACTTAAATTGTACGATTCTAAAGTTACAATTTCTTCTTTATCAATTTCATAAAATACTTTTAATAAGTCTTCTAAAATTAGAATATCAACTCCATGTATTTTATTTTTTAATTCTTCTTCATTTAATGCAAGTAATTCATAAAATCCAAAATCTAATTTTTCTTTTAAATCTTCATTAAAAGCTTGCAAAGAAAAAACTTCGTCAGTGCTACTAATACTAGAAAACATTTTTCTTAAAAAAAATGAAATTTTCTGTATTTCTCTTTCTATAAAATCATTTTTGTGTTCCATTAATAAAATTACTTTTTATTTTTTAGAACTTTTATTTGTTTTAAATTATCTGCAATTGGGGTTACCGTAATTATTTCTTCTCCAGGTATAAAATAAAAGAAATATGCAGAATTTTGACCAACCTTTTTTACATCTAACCTTGTATTATCTTTAAATATTAATGTATAATTTGGTATAATTTCTTCTTTAGTAAATCTCTGCTTCATTCCTATTCCCATGCCTGTTCTCATAGAAATAAAAAGTAAAAAAAAGATAAACATCATCCCTTCAACATTGTTCTTTTTTTTCTCTAACTCAGCATATTTTTTATCTAATTTCTCTATATTATATATTTTTTTATACCATTTTTTTACTTTAAAATATTTATATAAGTTAAACATCCATTTAGTAAAATACATTCTCATTAACCAGAACATAAAAACAAGAAAAATAGAAATTTTCCAATTATTTGCTAACAAACTTAAAGGAGAAATTAATGCATCTAAAATAGTTGTGTAGCTTAAATAAGAAATTCCAAAAATGCCATAAAAAATAGCATCACTTACAATTCCTAAAATAATAAGATATAAATACCCGATATAAAAATAATCTTGAATTCCTAATTTATCTTTTTCTATTTTTATCATTCTGTTTCTATACTTTTATATGCTGCTATAATTTCTTTTACTAATTTATGTCTTACAATATCTTTATCATCTAAATACACATGTGCAATACCTTTTATATCTTTTAAAGCTAACAACGATTCTTTTAAACCAGAAACTTGTTTTCTTGGTAAATCTATTTGCCCAGGATCGCCAGTAATAATAAATTTTGCACTTTTTCCCATTCTGGTTAAAAACATTTTCATTTGGTTATGAGTTGTATTTTGTGCTTCATCTAAAATTACAAATGCGTTGTCTAAAGTTCTACCTCTCATAAATGCCAAAGGCGCAATTTGAATGACTCCTTTTTCTATAAAAGCTTCTAATTTTTCATGCGGAATCATATCTCTTAATGCATCATATAAAGGTTGCATATAAGGATCTAATTTCTCTTTTAAATCTCCTGGTAAAAACCCTAAATTTTCTCCAGATTCTACTGCTGGTCTTGTTAAAATTATTCGTCTAACTTCTTTTTCTTTTAAAGCTTTAACAGCTAAAGCAACAGCAGTATATGTTTTTCCTGTTCCTGCAGGACCAACAGCAAACAACATATCGTTTTTTGCCATTGAAGCAACCATTTTACGCTGATTTTCTGTTTGTGGTTTTATCAATTTGCCATTAACACCATGTACTAAAATGTCTTTAGCAAATTTTGATGCAACAGATTTTTCTTCATTTCCGTTTGATGTTAAAATGCGCTCAATGCTATTATCATCTAACTTATTATATCTATTAAAATACTTTATTAAACGATCAAAACGAATTTCGAATTCATCTAAAACGGAGGATTCTCCATAAATTTTTAATTTAGATCCGCGAGCAACAATTTTTATTTTTGGAAAGTATTTTTTTAACTGCTCAATCGTATTATTTTGTGTGCCAAAAAATTCTTTTGGACTTATTTCTGTTAACTCTAAAATGCGTTCGTTCAAATGTTTAAATTTATTAGAATATTAGTAAGAATTATTAAATTAAAAATAGTAATTAAAACTAGTAAATTGATTAGATTTGCGTAAAATAATCAACAACTTTTACACATTTAATTAACAGCCAAAAATTCAATGTCTTTTATAACATTAACTACAGATTTTGGAACCAGAGACCACTTTGTTGGTGCTGTAAAAGGTGCTATATATTCTGAGCTTGCAGATGCTAAAATTGTTGATATTACACATCATATATCGCCTTTTAACATTACTGAAACTGCTTATATTTTAAAAAATTCTTATAAAAGTTTTCCAGAAGGAACAATTCATATTGTTGGTGTAGATTCAGAATTAAGTGATGAAAACAAACATATTGCTATTGAACTAGACAATCATTTTTTTGTTTGTCCAGACAACGGAATTATTTCAATGATAGCTTCAGAAATTCAACCAACAAGAATTGTAGAAATTAACATTCATACTCGAGTTGAAAGTAGTTTTCCTGTATTAGATGTTTTTGTTCAAGTTGCTTGTTTTATTGCCAGAGGAGGAAATTTAACCGTTATTGGTAAAGAAATTAGAGAATTTAAAAAGTTAGTAGAAATACAACCCAAAGTAAATCAGAACCAAACACAAATTATTGGTGGTGTCGTCTATATTGATAATTACGGAAATGTAATTAGCAACATCAGTAAAAAAATGTTTAATGAAATTGGTAAAGGACGTAACTATAAGATAACAGCATCACGTTATTTATTTACCAAAATCTTTACAAAATACAATGAAATTACTGGAGATAATTCTCAAAACATAAAACAGTTTGATGGCAATAAATTAGCCATATTTAACTCTGCTGGTTTTTTAGAAATTGCTATTTACAGAAGTAATTTAAAAACCGTTGGTGGCGCATGTAGTTTATTAGGACTAGAATATAGAGACCCTATAATTATTGATTTTTTCACAGAATCTAAACCAGAATACACATCTTTATCCTAAAAATATGTTTGTTAGAATTGTTAAAATGAGTTTTCACTTAAAACATATTAATGAATTTTTAATATTATTCGAAGAAAAGAAAAAACTTATAAGAAATTCTGAAGGATGTAATTTACTAGAATTATATCAAGATAAAACAAATCCAGAAATATTTTTCACCTATTCTTATTGGGAAAATGAAAGTAATTTAGAAAACTATAAAAACTCTAAATTGTTTAAAAATGTTTGGGCAAAAACTAAAACATTTTTTAATGATAAGCCACAAGCTTGGAGTGTAGATAAAAAAGTAAGTTTGCAATAAATAATAAGCCATTAGAAAAATTAAAAAAATGAATTTTAACTTTACCCCTTTTCCTGTTTTAGAAACAGAAAGATTAACTTTAAGAGAATTAAACTTAACCGATGCTAAAGCAATTTTCGGATTAAGAACCAACAAAGAAGTTAATGAATTTATTGATAGAAAAAGACCAAATAACCTTTCTGAAGCAAGAGCTTTTATAGATCGTATTTCTACACTAACTTTAAATAATGAAGGCATTTTTTGGGTTATAGAATCTAAAAGTAACCATCAATTAATGGGCAGTATTGGTTTACGTAATTTTGAAGATGAAGACGATTATGCAGAAATTGGTTACGAATTAGATCCTATTTATCAACAAAAAGGTTTTATGAGCGAAGCTTTTGAAGAAGTTTTAAAATTTGGTTTTAATCAAATGGAATTAAAAACGATAGAAGCTTTTACACACAAAAATAATATGGATTCTATTATGTTATTAGAAAAACAAAAATTTGTATTTCATCCAGAAATTAAAGATGAAGGTTTTGAAAACAATATTAGTTATCGATTAACAAAATAGCACCTTAATTTGCAATGACATTGTTTTCTTTTAAATCTTTTCCAAACTTAAAAAGTGAGCGATTATTTTTAAGAAAAGCTACTTTAAAAGATACACAAGACGTTTTATTTTTACGTTCTAATAACGAAATAAATAAATTTGTGTTTACAGAAAGAATTAAAAACATTGAGGAAACTAAAAGTTTTATTGCCCTTTGTGATACTCTATTTAAACAAAAAAATAGAATTTTTTGGCTCATAGAATATCAACAAAAAATAATAGGAAGTATTATTTTACATCAAATTTCTTTAAACGAAAGTTATGCTGAAATTGGTTATAAATTAAAACCAGAATTTCATCAAAAGGGAATTATGAGTGAAGCTTTAAATATCGTTTTAGAATTTAGTTTTAATAAAATGAATTTAAAAACGGTAGAAGCATTTACACACAAAAATAATTCAGCTTCAATTGCGTTGTTAAAAAAACAGCATTTCAATTTTCAACCAGAAAGAAAAGACACAAATTTCGAAAATAATCGTATTTACAAAATTGAAAACATTAGATAATTAAAAAAATTACACTTTTGAAAGCCATTTTAAAAAAAGAATTTAACTCATTTTTTGCATCACCAATAGCCTATTTAGTAATTGGTGTTTTCTTGCTTATAAATGGCTTGTATTTATTTATTTTTAACGACGATTTTAATATTTTAAATGCAGGTTTTGCAGATGTAACTCCTTTTTTCTATTTAGCTCCGTGGGTTTTTCTTTTTCTAATTCCGGCAATTACCATGAAAAGTTTTGCTGATGAATTTAACACAGGAACCATCGAACTTTTAAAAACAAAACCGATATCTGATTGGCAAATTGTTTTAGGTAAATTCAGCGCTTCTTTTTTATTAGTTATCATTGCAATTATCCCTACTTTTATTTATGTTTTTACCGTTTATAAATTAGGAAACCCTGTTGGTAATATCGATTTTGGAAGCACAATTGGCTCGTATATTGGTTTGTTATTTTTAGCAGGAACTTATACCGCAATTGGTTTGTTTACATCTACTTTATCAAAAAATCAAATTGTAGCTTTTATAATAGGAGTTTTAATTACATTTTTTCTTTTCTTCGGATTTGATGCTATTGCGACTTCGTTTGCCAACGATAGTTTAACGATTAAAAACCTTGGAATTAACGAGCATTTTAAAAGTATTTCTAGAGGAGTTATCGACACAAGAGACATTATTTATTTTTTAAGTGTCACTTTTTTCTTTTTATTCATCACTAAAACAAGATTAGAAAATGAATAAGAAACTAAGAAACATTGCTTTTTTAATTGTGGGTTTAATCGCTTTAAACTTCATCAGTCAATCAGTATATAAACGTTTAGATTTAACACAAGATCAACGTTACACGCTTTCTGAAACTACAAAAACTATAATTTCTAAGGTTGATAAAAGCCTTTTTATAACTGTATATTTAGAAGGCGATTTCCCATCAGAATTTAAAAGATTACAAATTGAAACGCGTCAATACTTAGAAGAATTAGCCGCAAAAAACAGCAACATCATTATTCATTTTGCAAATCCTGACAATCAACGAGAAGATTTGATTAAAAAAGGAATGATGCCAAGCCAATTAACAGTTGAAGAAAATGGTAAATTATCTGAAGCAATTATTTTTCCTTGGGCAGAAATCAATTTTAATTCGCAAACAAAAATTGTTTCTTTATTGCCAACAGCAATCGTAGCAAGTCAAGAAGAACAACTACAAAAAGCGATTGAAAACCTAGAATATAGTTTTAGTAACGCTATAAATTCCATCACTCAAAAAGAACAAAAAAGAGTAATACTTTTAAAAGGAAATGGAGAATTAGAAGACCTTTATCAATATAGTTTTTTAAGTGAAGTTGCTAAAAAATACAAATTAGCAAAGTTTACGTTAGATTCTGTTGCTAAAAATCCGCAGAAAACTTTACAAGATTTAAACTCTTTTGATTTAGCAATTATTACAAAACCAACTCAAAAATTTACAGAAAAAGAGAAGTTTACTTTAGATCAATTTATTACAAATGGCGGTAAAACTCTGTGGATGATAGACAATATACAAGCAGATCAAGATAGTTTACTTTCAACCGGAAAAATGTTAGCATATCCAAGAGAATTAGAGCTAACTAATTTGTTGTTTTCTTACGGAATTAGAATTAACACAACACTTATTAAAGATTTATATGCTGCTAAAATTGCATTGGCAACTGGTACAATTGGCAACCAAACTCAGTTTCAAAATTTAAACTGGTTTTACCATCCTTTAGTTACTGGCAACCCAAATAATGCCATCACAAAAAACATTGCTCCTGTAAGATTACAATTTACAAATCAGATTGACACACTTAAAAATAATATACAAAAAACACCTTTATTATTGAGTTCTCCATTAACTCAAAAAGTAGGAACGCCAACAATTATCGAGTTACAATCTATTGCTGATGAACCTTTAGAAAAAGAATATGTTTCTGGTCATCAATTGTTTGCTGTTTTGTTAGAAGGCAATTTTAATTCGGCTTACAAAAACCGTGTAAAACCTTTTGAAACTTCACTTTTTAAAGCAAATGCAATCAATAATAAAATGATTGTAATTGCTGATGGTGATATTGGGAAAAATCAGATTTTAAAAGGAAAACCTACAGATTTATCAAGAGATAAATGGACTAATGAAGAATTTGGAAATAAAGATTTTCTTTTAAATTCGGTAGATTATTTGTTAGATGATACTGGTTTAATCAAACTAAGAAACAAGACTTTAAAAATTAATATTCTAGATAAGCAAAAAGCTTTTAAAGAACGAACTTTTTGGCAATTTATAAACGTTGCTTTACCATTAGTTTTATTATTTGTTTTCGGATTCGCCTTTAATTATTTTAGAAAACGCAGGTATAGTTAGCTTTTAGCTTTTAGCTTTTAGCTTTTAGCTTTTAGCTTTTAGCTTTTAGCAAAAATAAAAAGTTCTCGATACAATTTTCTCAAAAAATCGAAAATCACTCGAACTTACAAATTCTTAATTTTATAGTCTAACAAACGTACTGTCATTTCGAAATGAGCTTTTTTAAGCAATTGAGAAATCTTATCTTATAAACATAATCGATAAATAGATTCTTCCTCACACTTCGTCAGAATGATAAAACTCTTCAACTTTAAACGCTGCTAATTTACAACTTAAATAGAAAGTAAATCATCATGAATAAAAGTATAATCTAAAACTTCTTGTACTTTTTTAGAACTGATAATTTTCCATTCATACACTTCATTATTTTCAAATTCTGGAACTTCAAAATCATTGCTTAATTTAGCAATTGTATAAAATTCTCTTCTCGTTGGATGATGATTAGAACAGGCATTAAAAGTTTCGTTCCAGCAATTTTGAGCAATAATTTCATGAATAATTTCTATACAATCTTCTTTATGAATCATGTTTACAAAACCTTTTGGTTGCGGAATTTTTCGGCCGTTTTTAAACCAATTAGAAGGTTGTCTTGTATCGCCAAATAAACCAGCAAAACGAATAATTGTTGTTTCGAAAAAAGTGTTTTCTCTAAACAAATTTTCAATTTCTGATAACAGAGTTTTTAAAACCTCATCTTCTTCTGTCATCACCTTATTTAATCTTCCATATACAGAAGTTGAACTAATAAAAATTACTTTTTGAATACTAGAATTTTCGATTTGAGAAATCAAATTTTCAAATCCGTCAATATCTTTAGATGTAATTGCAATAATTAAAATATCTGAATTTAAAAAATCATCAAACTCTTCAAAATCAGAAATATTAACTAGATAAGCTTCAATATTATTTAGTTCTAAAAGTTCTAATTTTTCTTCTGATGTAGTTGAACCTTTTACCGAATATCCTTCATCTAACAAAGAAATTGCTAATGATTTTCCTAACCAGCCACAACCTAAAACACTCACATTTTTCATCTAAAAATCGTCTTAATTTCAGCAAAGATACAATCCATTAATTTAAGGTTTTGTTAACAATTCTCATTTTTTGAAATCATATATTTATCAAAATATAAAAACCATAAACCATGAAAAAATTATTACTAAGCTTACTTGTAGTTGCCCTTTCTTACACTACAACTGCACAAAAAAAAATACCTGCAAGTCCATCTCAAAAAATTGAACAAACTGTAGGTTTATCAACAATATCTGTAGAATATTCTAGACCAGGCGTAAAAGACAGAACAATTTTTGGTGATTTAGTTCCTTTTGGAAAAGTTTGGAGAACAGGTGCAAACCAAAACACAAAAATAACTTTCAGCTCAGATATTACTGTTGGTGATACAACTTTAAAAGCAGGAACTTATGCTTTATACACTATTCCTAATGAAGAATCTTGGGATGTTATTTTTTATACTGATGCTACAAATTGGGGAAATCCAAAAAAATGGGACGAAACAAAAGTTGCAGCAAAAGTTTCTGCAGAAGTACAACCAGTTCCTGACACGATTGAAAACTTTACAATTCTATTTGATAATCTAAAAGACACAAGTACAGTTTTAGGTTTTCTTTGGGAAAGCACGTATGTTGGTGTGCAAATTAATGTAACTAACTAAATTTTTAAAAAAATATTTTAAAATCTCAAGTGAAAACTTGAGGTTTTTTTGTTTAAAAAAGAAGATCTTGTTGGTTTTTGTTAAAAAAATACTAAATTCGCTAACTTCTAATTTACACTTTAAAAAGGTTTAAAATATTTGAAGATTAACAAAACTATGAAGAAACGAACTAGATTATTTAATTTTCTAATAGACTCTACAACATTTTTTATTATTGTGATCTTACTTTCTATTTTATTGAAAAATTATATTGAAAGAGAAAACTTAAAATACTTTATGATTCTATTATATTATCTATATTATTTCATTTTTGAATTTACTACCGGCCAAACTATTGGAAAAATAATTACGAAATCTAAAGTTGTTAGTAAAAAAAATGGAGGAAAACCTAATTTTTCTGAAACCTTAATTAGAACCTTGTCAAGATTAATACCTATTGATTTTATATCGTACTTATTCACATCAAACGGAATTCATGATATATTATCTAAAACAGAATTAAAACCAGTAAAACTATAAATATTAACTTAAATTTAAAAAATGAAAAGTATTAAAAAAGGAATTGCACTTGTAATGGTTGCATTAATGATGTCTAGTTGTGCAACTGTTTTTGGCGGAAAAGTTACAGAATATCAAAAAAGAAAACCTCTTCCTGGTGAACAACAAAGAGAAGTAAGAGTTGGAGCATTAATTGCAGATGTTATACTTTTCTGGCCTGGATTAATCGTAGATTTTGCTACTGGAGCAATTTACAAGCCTAAAAAATAATTAAGGCTTATACTTTTAAAAGTTAGTTGCGTGTTTATTTCGTTTGATTTTCTCTACAGAAGAACCTTCAAAAAAAAACACGCAACTTTCATTATTATAAATAGTTAAATATTTAAACCACACAACTTCACTTAAATTTATATAGTATAAAACTCCTAATTCTGAAATAATTCTTAATAACTAAATTATACGATTTATTATTAAAACTTCAAGTGTCAGTTCTTTTGATTTTTATGAAGCAGTAGCGTAATAAAAATTGTATCGAGAACTTTTTATGAACTTGAAATTCATTTACACAAAATAATTATTTATAAACCGTATTAATGTTATTTTAACTTTATTTACACAATTAAGAATACTCCAAACCAATAATACCTCTTACTTTATCTAACGTTTTTATCAAGTTTTTAGAGAACTCAAAAGTCATAATATCACTTTCTTTTTTACCGTCTCTTAAAAGCTGATTAAAATGTGCTGTTTCAAAATTATAACCAATGGTTTTGTAGCCAAAATCGATAGTTTCTTCTTTTCCGTTTTCTAAAATAGTTACTGTTGAAGGCGCATGAAACTGCGTATTTATTTTTACAATTGCTTTATCAAAAGTAAAAATTGCATGTGTTGGCGTATTTTCTAGCAATGTACTTTTTAAAGTTGCTTTTGCTTCTTTATAATTAAAAATCATAGTACAATCAGCATCAGCTCCAGATTCAAAAAAAGTTGCTTCGGCATCAATAGAATTAGGTTTTCCTAAAGTTGATAATGCTGCAAAAATTGGATAAATTCCAATATCTAACAAACTTCCACCACCAACTTCTTTTTTAAAAACTCTACTATTTTCATCATAAATAGGATGAAAACCAAAATCTGCTTCTAAGCTTTTAATTTTTCCGAATTTTTCACTTTTTACAATCTCTAAAACATATTTAAAATGTGGCAAAAAGAATGTCCATAAAGCTTCCATTAACAATATATTATGTTCTTTGGCAACCGCAATCATTTCTATTACTTCTTGCAAATTCATTGCAAAAGGTTTTTCGCACAAAACCGCTTTTTTATGCTGTAAACAAAGTATAGAATGTTCTTTATGAAAACTATGTGGTGTAGCAATATAAACTGCATCTACATCAGCATCTTTTGCCAAAGCTTCATAAGAATTATAGGCTTTTTTCGCGTTGTGTTTCTCTGCAAATTCATTAGCATTTTGCAAATTTCTAGAAGCAACAGCTACTAATTCAGTATTTTCTAAAGTTGCTAAATCTGTAGCAAATTTATTTGCTATTTTTCCAAGTCCGATAATTCCCCAACGTATTTTTCTTTTTTCCATAATTTACTCAATTTCTATAGTTTCTAAATTATCACTCGTATTGTTATTTGAAGGAATAAAAAACTGCAATACAATTGCAATTCCCATTACCAAAGCACATCCTAATAAATTTAACCATAAATATGGCAACCAATCTAAATACCAAACTAAAATAATTAAAATTTGAGTAATTAAAGCAGCAACAAAGACGGCATTTCCTTTTACAAATTTAACAAAAAATGCAAGCAAGAAAATACCCAACACATTTCCATAAAAAATAGAACCAATAATATTTACTAACTGAATTAAATTATCAAATAAATTAGCAATACACGCTACAGAAATTGCAATAATTCCCCAACCTAGTGTAAACCATTTTGATGCTTTTACATAATGTTCTTCGCTTTTTTCTTCCTTTACATTTCGCTTGTATAAATCGATAGCAGTTGTGCTTGCCAATGCATTTAATTCTGATGCGGTAGAGGACATTGCTGCAGATAAAATTACCGCCAATAAAAGTCCGATTAATCCTCTTGGTAAATTATTTAATATAAAATGAATAAACACATAATCTTTATCATTAGACTCTATTTTTTTAAGGTCGTTTTCTTCATCAATCTTATTGATAATTTTTTTTGCAGCTTCTTTAATTTTTAAATCTTCAGTATTTAATTCTTGAATTTGTTGTTTTTCGGCTATCTGAAAACCATCAGCAAAAATTGCTTTTTTAGTGTTTTCAATATTAATATGTTTTAACTCTAATTGTTGATATTCTTTTGCATATTTAGAATTTAAGACTTCCTCATTTGCGCCAGGATTAAAATTTAATGGAGATGGATTAAATTGATAAAACACAAAAACCATTACACCAATTAACAAAATAAAAAACTGCATTGGCACTTTTAATAATCCGTTAAAAATTAAACCTAACTGACTTTCTCTAACAGATTTACCCGATAAATAACGCTGAACTTGGCTTTGATCTGTTCCAAAATAAGAAAGCATTAAAAATGTTCCACCTAAAATTCCCGTCCAAACGGTGTATCTATTACTCAAATCAAAAGAGAAATCTAACACTTTCATTTTATTACTTGCGCCTGCAATTTCTAAAGCTTTTGTAAACGTAATATTTTCTGGAAGCTGACTCATAATCATAAAAAAGGCAATCAACATTCCTAAAAAAATAATGATCATTTGTTGTTTTTGAGTAACATTTACTGCTTTTGTTCCTCCAGAAACGGTGTAAATAATTACTAAAAAACCAATGATAATATTCAAGGTTAATAAATCCCAACCTAAAACTGCCGATAAAATAATTGCTGGCGCAAAAATTGTTATTCCTGCAGCTAAACCTCGTTGAATTAAAAATAAAATTGCCGCTAAACTTCTGGTTTTTAAATCGAATCTTCCTTCTAAAAACTCGTAAGCTGTATAAACTTTTAATTTATGATAAATCGGTATAAAAACCACACAGATAATAATCATAGCAATTGGCAATCCAAAGTAAAATTGCACAAAACCCATTCCGCTATGAAATGCTTGTCCTGGAGTTGATAAAAACGTAATTGCGCTAGCTTGTGTTGCCATCACAGACAAACCAATTGTCCACCATTTACTATCACTTCCACCTTTTATATAATCGGTTACGTTGCTATTTTTTCTGGTAACATACGTACCGTAAACAACTATAAATAATAAAGTTACCGAAAGAATCACCCAGTCTACATAATGTAATTTACTTGCAATTTCCATCAATTAAACCGTAAAATAATTAGTGATAAAAAAGAAAATAATTATATATACAATATTTGCAATCAACACAAAACTGTACTCTTTTTTCCAAATATATTTTTGTTCTTTCATTTTATGTGATTTTTTTTTGAAGCTATTTCCTGCTTTCCACTATATCTTTTTGCAAAAAAAGCAAAAAGGATGTCGTTTCAATCAGGGCTAAATATATCTACTTTAGGTTGTCATTATTTTTTAACTTCTGCTTTTATTTCAATCTCTCTTTTTTTAACAGACAACATATTTGCAAAAAGTTTATAAGCACCAGAAACACCAGCAGGCAATTCTCTAAAGAAACTTAAACCAGTATAAATATAGTTTCCTTTACCATATTTTGCAATTAACAAACTTCCATATTTAGGCGTTTCTCCTTTGTCGTTCATATAAAAAATTGGCGTGTATTCTTGACTCCAAGAATTAGGAAAATACAAACCTCTTTCTTGAACCCAACCTTTAAAATCTTCGCTAGTAATTTTATTTGGATAGTTTAAAACTTCTTGTGTATCATCAAACGTTCCAACTTCTGCTAATTCATCTGTAACTCTATCTCTAGACAATTTTAAAGGATAAGGTGCTTTTATATCTACACCTCTATTAGTGTTATATTGCACAATCATGTTTCCTCCTTTTTTAACATAATCTAACAAGAATTTTTGTTTAAATTTTAATTCATCAACCACATTATAAGCTCTAATTCCTAAAACAATTGCATCAAATTTTAATAAATTATTTTCATTTATTTCTAATGGATTTATCTCGTCAACAGTATAACCAATTTGTCTTAAACTTTCTGGAACTGCATCTCCAGCACCATTTATATATCCAATATAATTACCTGCCTTTTCTATATTTAAACGAACAATTTTTGCTTCAGAATTTAATAAAACAGTTTGTTTAGGAATGTGAGTGTAATTAATTTCGACCAATTCTTTATCATAGGTTTTACCTTCGGATGTTGCAATCACCTTCAACTTACCTTCAGATTTATTGTTTGGAGGACTTACTACAAAAGAAACCGTTTTTATATCATTTTTTTGTGCAATGCCAAAATTAATTTCTTTTGGTGAAACACTCCAATTTTCAGGAACCTCTAAACTCACCTTTCCGTTTATATAGCTAGCACCTGCTCTAACTTCTACACTAATTTTTTTAGGAATACTATCAGAAAAAATAAGTACTTTGTTTTTTATTCTTGTTGTAATTTTTGGTAAAATTTCAAAAGGCTCATAAATTTCTCCTTTATCTCTTTCTGCATATCTTACAATTACATCTTTGGTAATTGTAATTGTCATATAATTTATAATAAGATTAAAATCAACTTTAACAATTCTTGGTGTTTCTGGTTTACCTATTAATTGCTGATTTTCTACAGTATACATACCTAAAGAAGGTTCGTTTTTTAACCAATAAGGATCAGAAAATTCATTTGTTTTTAATAGAATATGTTCTTTAAAATTAAACTTTTTATTTTCTGATAATTCAAAACCTTTATAAATAATATTTTTATCAATCGTTGATGTAATTGACGTTAATTGCATAGGAATATTACTTCTATTTAAGATTTCAAAATCAACTTCAATTGAAGAATTTGGCGTTCCAGACGAACTAATTGCAGAAGCTTCTAAATACAAACCTGCGCAAGCTTCAATAATTTCTTTAATTTGTTTTTCTTTAATTGCGCGCCAATGAGCATCTTCTAATTTCTGAATTAATTTATAAGCCTCCATCAATTTTGGTAAATGTTTAGACGGATTTACAAAATCAAAATCTTTCTCAACATCATATAAAATATCGCCAATTTCTCCTCCATTATCTATACGATTCCAAGTTGTATTAATTCCAGAAAAAATATCGTTTTTATCTTTTAAAGGTTCTCCTTTTAAAAATGCTACATATTCTTTTTGTTCGCCTCTAGAAGTTAATCGTCCAAAACCCTGACTTAAATGTTGGCTACTCGCTATTGACGCTAACTCATTATTAGAAACACCTTTTAAAGGATAATATGCACCAACATCAAAAGAAGTTAACTTTCCTTTTGTAGCCGCATCAAACTCTTCTTGAGTTTTATAAAACCACGAAGAAGTGTTAAAAAACAATCTTTTTGGTGCCCAAACATTCGTGTATTTTAATTGACTTACAAACTGAGTTGTATCTTTTGCCAAATCAAAAGCTTCTACACTTAATATTGCAGAAGTTGTATGATGACCATGCGTTGTACCTGGTGTTTTGTCATTAAATCTATTAATAATTACATCTGGTTTAAACGTTCTAATTGCCCAAACAACATCACTTAAAACTTTGTCTTTGTCCCAAATTTCTAAAGTTTCATCTGGATGTTTAGAATATCCAAAATCATTTGCTCTTGTAAAAAACTGTTCGCCACCGTCAATATTTCTAGCTGCCAATAATTCTTGAGTTCTAATAACTCCTAACAATTCTCTAATTTCTGAACCAATTAAATTCTGACCACCGTCTCCTCTAGTAATTGATAAATAACCAGTTCTAGCTTTAATAGTATTTGCTAAATATGCTATTAAACGTGTATTTTCGTCATCTGGATGTGCTGCTATATACAAAGCTGTTCCTAAAAAGTTAAGTTTTTGTACCTTCTGATAAATTTCGTTAGAAGTTAATTTCTTAGGTTTTTGAGCAAAAACGGTAATTGAAATCAGTAAAAAGGCAAGGCTAAAAAAGAATATTTTTTTCATTTGTTTGATTTGATAATCGAACAAAAATAACTTTTTTATGTCCTAAAACTTCATCTATTAACATAATTATAACGTTTTCATATTCATTAACAAAGTAGAAATAAGCTGTTGATAAATTAATTTTTAAAGTCACTTTTTTAGAATATATTTGTAATTCGAATCAAGAAAAGAAATTAAATGAAATTTATTGTATCAAGTTCGCAATTATTAAAGCAATTACAAGTTTTAGGAGGCGTTATAAATAGCAACAACACTTTACCAATTTTAGATAACTTTTTATTTGAAATTTCTACAAATCAGTTAAAAGTATCTGCATCAGATTTAGAAACAACAATGAGTTCTGTAATTGATGTAGAATCTGACAGCACTGGTTCTATTGCTGTTTCTGCTCGTTTATTATTAGATACTTTAAAAACATTTCCAGATCAACCTTTAACTTTTAAAACAGAAGGCGATAATACTATTGAAATTAGTTCTGATCAAGGTAAATATGACATGGCTTATTTTGGTGGAGACGAGTTTCCAAAAGCCGTAACTTTACCATCGCCAAGTAAAACGATAATTCCTGGTCATATTTTAGGAACTGCAATTTCAAAAACAATTTTTGCTGCAGGAAATGATGATTTACGCCCAGTAATGAGTGGAGTTTTCTTTCAATTTAGTTCACAAAGTTTAACTTTTGTTGCTACAGATGCTCATAAATTAGTAAAATATTCTAGAACTGATGTTACCGCAGAACAAACGGCAGAATTTATTATGCCAAAAAAACCTTTAAACTTATTAAAAGGAATTTTAGGTGGTTCTGAAAGCGAAGTTACCATCGAATATAATGATGCTAATGCTAAATTTACATTTGATAATATCGTTTTAGTTTGTCGTTTAATTGACGGAAAATATCCTAATTACGAAGCGGTAATTCCTAAAGAAAACCCAAATAAATTAACAGTTGATAGAGCTTCTTTCTTAAACTCTGTGAGACGTGTTTCTATTTTTTCTAGTAAAACAACGCATCAAATTCGTTTAAAAATGGCAGGAACAGAATTAAATATTTCTGCTGAAGATATAGATTTTTCTAACAAAGCAGACGAACGTTTAAGCTGCGATTATCAAGGTGATGATATGCAAATTGGATTTAATTCTCGTTTTTTAAGCGAAATGTTAAACAACCTAAATTCTAACGAAGTTTTAATTGAAATGTCTTTACCAAACAGAGCCGGAATTTTAACTCCTATCGACGGAACAGATGAAGGTGAGCAAGTTACAATGCTTGTAATGCCTGTAATGCTGAATAGTTAAACTTTACAGTTTATTCATCAAAATTACAATAACACCTAAAAAACCGCAATGTTCTTAAGCTATCATTAAGAATATTGCGGTTTTTAATATTTTTTAACTTTATCTTAACACATTTTTTTATTTAGCATTTGTTTTTTTTAGTCAACTTTGAATCATTCAAATCAACCAAATAAACACTAACAAAAGCACTCTTTTTAAATGAAAAAAGTAATTCTACTCCTACTCTTATATCCTATTAATTCCTTTTGTCAAACAAGCGAAAAAGATGCTTTAGTTTGGTTTGACTCTATTATTGGCAAAAAAAACTTAGACATCAATATAGGAATTAGATATATTGAAAAATTTAGAACTCTAAAAGACAATTCACAATTTTTAATTGACGACAAATTTTACGCCTCTACAATTAACTATAACGGTCAAACATACTATAATATTCCACTAAAATATGACATTTATAAAGATGATCTTATTTTTAAAATTAAGTCTTATCACGAAAATTATTCTACTATTTTAGATAAAACCAAAATAAAAAGCTTTATAACAGATGGAAAATTATTTATAAATATTGCTGATAACGGTTTTAATGAAAAACTGTTTTCAGAAAATAACTTTGTTATTTACAAAAAGAATTCTAAAAGAGTTATTAAGAGTATTAAAAGCGACTTTTATTATGATGAATTTATTTTAAACAATAGCTACTCTTTACTAGTTGATGATAAATTTGTGCCAGCAAATGAAAAAAGTGATTGGAAAAAGGTGTTTCCTTCTAAAAAATCAGAAATCAATAAATTTTTTAAAAAAAATAGAAAAAAATTAAAAACCTCCCCAGATATTTTTATGAAAGAATTATTAACGGTATTAACATCAAACTCCCTTACATAGATGGTTATGAAGAAATCACTATTACTGATAACACTATTTTTTACTGTTCATTTTGTTTATTCTCAAGAAGAAAAAATATCAATAGAATTCAATAATTTATCACAATTAAAAGCCATAGAACTTTTAGAACAAAACACCAATTATCAATTTTATTTCATTGACAACTGGTTTGTAGATAAAAAAACTATTACAAAAAAATTTACTAATGTTAATATTCAAGACATATTAGATGTAATATTTAAAAACTCTGATTTAAATTATTTTGTATTTGAAAAAAATAAAATAATCTTAACTAAAAATAGCAGAATTCATTCTAGCATATATAAAGACAATAAAGTAAATGAAACGCTAAATGAAAATATTGTAGAAAGAAATGGACCAATTCTTTTAGATGAAAATAACACACAAAACGACAATACTAAAACGATTGTTATTGGACGTGAAAAAGTAGACAAAAACCAAAAATTTTATACTCTTTCTGGTTATGTTAAAAAAATAAATACGAATGAAGCTATAGATGGTTTAATATTACTAGAAAGAGATAAAAATATTTATACCACAACAAATAACAAAGGTTATTTTAGTATAAAACTTCCTTTTGGTATAAATTATATCGAAACTGTTTTATCTGGAATTGAAAATTCTAAATATAAAATTATAATGTATGATAATGGAACTTATAATTTTAAATTAAATGAAACTTTAGAACAATTAGGAGAAATTATTATTCAAGCAGATGTTAAAAACAATATTAAAAGTGTTAGCTCTGGTTTGGTTCAAATAAAAATAGAAAACATAAAAACAGTGCCTCAAGTACTAGGTGAAAGAGATATTTTAAAAGTAGCGACAACACTACCTGGTATAAAAAGTTCTGGAGAAGGTTCTGACGGAGTTAATGTTAGAGGTGGAAAAACAGATCAAAATTTATTTTTGTTAGACAATAGTGTTCTTTACAATCCAACACACTTTTTAGGTTTATTTTCTGCGGTAAACCCGTTTGTTACTAAAAACCTTAATGTTTATAAAGGAAGTATTCCTGCAGAATATGGAGGTAGAATATCTTCTGTATTTGAAATTACAACCAAAAACAGTACTACAAAAAAATTTAGTGGAGAAGCTTCTATTGGACCTGTAACTAGTAATATTGCCTTAGATATACCAATTGTTAAAGATAAATCTGGATTAATAGTTGGCGCTAGAGGCACATATTCTGATTGGATTCTTAATGCTATAGATAACGAATCATTAAATAATAGTAGCGCCTCTTTTGTTGATGCTTTTGCAAAATACAGCCATCAAATAAACGAAAAAAATAGTGTGAATGGTATGGTGTATTACAGTAAAGATAAATACAGTATTTCTTCTGATACCACAAATACTTATGGTAATAAAATTTTAACGATAGATTGGGATCATAAATTTAATGATAAAAACTTTGGTAACCTTTCATTATCTAATAGCGATTATTCTTTTGATATTGATTATGATAGTAATTCTAATAATAATTTTAATTTAAAGTATAATATAAATGAAACTACTTTAAAGTTAAAAATGAATTATTTACATTCTAAGAAACATAATTTTAATTATGGTTTTTCTTCTAAATTATATAATGTTTCTCCTGGAAGTATTAGTCCAAAAGGTAATTCTATAACAGAACCTTTTAGTGTTCAAGAAGACAAAGCTTTAGAAAATGCACTTTACTTTTCTGATGATTTTTCAATTACAAAAAAATTATCTTTAGATGTTGGTCTTCGCTACTCTCTTTTTTCTGCTTTAGGCGAATCTACACAAAGAGTTTACGATGAAAACTCACCTAAAAATGAAGCAACAGTTACAGAAGTTAAAGAATATAAAAATAATGAAATTTATAAAAGTTATAATGGCTTAAGCTTACGATTATCTTCTAGATATTTCTTTAATGATGACCTTTCTGTAAAAGCTAGTTACAGTAATACTTATCAATATATACACAGGCTTTCAAATAACACAACAGCATCGCCAACAGATACCTGGAAATTATCTGACTTAAATATTAAACCACAAGAAGCTAAACAAGCATCTCTTGGAGTTTATAAAAATTTAGATGGAAATAAATATGAGTTAAGTTTAGAAGGCTATTATAAAACATACAACAACATTTTAGATTATAAAGTTGGTTCTACATTTTTACTAAATGAACATATAGAAACAGAAGTTTTACAAGGTAAAGGAAAATCTTATGGAGCAGAACTTTTATTAAGAAAAAACGAAGGAAATCTTAATGGATGGATTAGTTATAGTTATTCTAGATCTTATTTAAAATTTGACAGTGAATTTGCCGAAGAAACTATAAATAATGGAAACTATTTTTCTGCTAATTTTGATAAACCTCATGACTTAAGCATTATTGCTAATTATAAGTTTACAAAACGTTACAGTTTTTCTGCTAATTTCTTATATCAAACAGGTAGACCAGTAACATATCCGATAGGAAAATATGTGTATCAAGGAAACGAATATCCTTTATATAGTGATAGAAACGAATTTAGAATTCCAGATTATTTTAGATTAGATATTGGAATTAATATTGAAGGAAATCATAAAATCAAGAAATTTACACACAGTTTCTGGAATATTTCTATTTACAATTTACTAGGTAGAAACAATCCTAATTCTGTCTTTTTCGTTACAGACGAAGGAAAAGTAAAAGCATATCAAAGTTCTATTTTTTCTAAACCTATACCAACTATTACCTATAATTTTAAATTTTAAGAACTCATGAAATCATTAAAAATATTTTTAATACTCTTTTGTGCATCTTTTATATTAACGAGTTGTTTAGAAGAAATTCCACTAACTAATAGTGAATCTAAAAGCTTCTTGGTTATTGAATCTACTATAACAAATGAATATAAATTTCAAACTGTAAAACTATCTAGAACTATAGAATTAGACTCTTTAAACTCTATAAAAGAAACGAACGCTATTGTAGTTATTAAAGACGATTCTAATAACTCTTTTAACTTTACAGAAACAGATGATGGCATTTATGTTTCAAATAATGAATTTGAAGCAGAACTAAATAAAAATTACACTTTAGAAATAACTACAAAAGACGGCAAACGTTATACATCAAAACAACAAAAAATTGCTGGAGTTAATGAAATGGATAGTTTAGAAGCTAAATTAGGCACTAAAACTAATGGAGAAGAAGGTATAAATATTGTAGTTAATAGTAACACTACAGATGAAAATGCACAATATTATAGGTATGAATATGAAGAAACCTATAAAATTATTGCTCCTTTATGGTCTAATCAAAAATTAGAAATAATTATCGATGAATTTCCTTTTTCTGAAGTAGCTTTAGTAACAGATCCTGTAGATAATAAAATTTGTTACAATACAATTAATTCATCAGATATTATACAAACCGAAACTACTTTATTATCTGGAAATGATGTAAATTTTAACGTACATTTTTTAGGAAAGAATGATTTTAAAGTTTCTCATAGATATAGTGTATTAGTAAAACAATATGTAGAAAACCTAGAAGCTTACACATATTTTAATACATTAAAAAAGCTTTCTGAATCTCAAGGAATTTTTACCCAAAACCAACCAGGTTTAGTTGTTGGTAATATTTCTTCTGTTTCTGATATAGATGAAAACGTAATTGGTTTTTTTGAAGTTGTTTCTGTTTCAGAAAAAAGAATATTTTTTAATTATGAAGAATATTACCCAGATGGCGAGGTTGATTATATTTCTGATTGCGTTATTACAGCGCCACCTTTATTAGCTGTAGCAGCTTTTCCAGGACAAAAACCTCCACAAACATCACCTTTAGTAAATGCACTTAAACAAAATTCTATTTTCTATTTACTAAACTCAGAACCTACAGAACAACTTATTGGAAATTACCTTTTAGTACCAAGAGAATGTGGAGATTGTACAGTATTAGGTAGTAATGTTAAACCAACTTTTTGGATAGATTAAAAAATAAAAACAAACATGAAAAATAAAATAATATTATTTATTTTACTGGTTACAGCATCATTTAATTTTTTTGGCCAAACAAAAATAAATGACAATGAATATGAATATGAAACTTTTAAGTCTTTACCACAAGAAAGTATTTATATACACTCTAATACCAACTTTATTTTAACAGGAGAAAAGTTATTATACAAAGTATATACCGTTAATTCTCTTACTAAAACAAATAGCTCTTTAAGTAAAATTGCTTACGTTGAGTTAATTAATGAACGTAAAGAAAGTGTTCTAAAACAAAAAATACGATTAACAAATGGTATTGGAAAAGGTGATATTTTTATTACTAGTGAAATTGAAACTGGTAATTACAAATTAATTGGTTACACAGAATGGATGAAAAATAATAACTTATTTTTTCAAGAAAGTGTAACAATTATAAATCCTTTTTCTGGCAAAATAATATCCATCAAAAATAAAACTGAAGAAGAAAAAGTTTCAAATAATAAAGAAGGTAAAACTACAGAAAACAATGCTCTTTTAGATTTAAACTTAAAAAGTGATACTTATGGCAAACGACAAAAAGTAGTTCTTAAATTATCTTTAAAAAATAAAGAAAAAATATCTGGAGATTTCTCTGTTTCTGTTAGACAAGTAAATACTATAAAGAAAAATAAAAAACAAAACACTACTCTTTTTACAGAAAGTTTATCAAAATTAAAACCTACAGCTTCTAATTCAACTAACACTATTTACTTACCAGAATTTAGAGGAGAACTAATTAGCGGAAAAATAGAAGCTACAAATGCTTCAATTGAAAATATTAGAATTGGTTTATCATTAATTCAAAAAAATGGAATTTTTAAAATTACTAATACCGATAAAAATGGATTATTTTATTTTAATATTTCTGAAAAATACGATTCTGAAAAAGCATATTTCCAAGTTTTAGAAGATAATAAAGAAGCGTATTCTATTAAAATTACAGAAAATAAAGGTCTAAATTTAAATAACCTTGTTTTTAATCCTATTGAAATAGATACTAAAACTAATGATCTTATTTTAGAGAGAACTGCGCATATTCAAATAGAAAATGCTTTTCATGAGTTAAAACAAGATCCAATTGTAGCACATAAATCTATTGAAAATGTATATGAAAATAAATTTACAACCATAAATTTAGACGATTATACAAGATTTAAAACAATAAGAGAAACAATGGTTGAAATTATTCCTAATTCTTGGGTTACCAAAAATGGAGATAATTATGCTTTTCATGTAAGAGATTACAACAAAACTATTAACTACAATTCTGCACCGCTTTTATTAATTGATGGCTATATAATTACAAATCCAAATGAGTTAATAAAATTTAGCTCAAAAAAAGTAAGCAAAATTTCTATCTCACAAGAAATATTTAAATTTAATTCTAAAATATACGAAGGTGTTATTCGATTTGAAACCTATAAAGGAGATTATACACCAATTGTAACAAAAGGAGTTATAGAAACCAATATTACAAAACCAATAGCATCAAAAGAATATTATACACAAGTTTATGAAAATAATTCAGATACTTTTAAAAGAATTCCAGATTATAGAACACAACTTTTATGGCAACCAAATTTAGATTTAAATCAGCAAGAAATTTCTTTTTTCACGTCTGATGTATCTGGAGATTTTGAAGTATCTATAGAAGGGTTTACATCCAAAGGAACTCCTTTATCTGTTAAAAAAATGATTTATGTAAAATAAACCCAATTAATTGTACTCGAAAAAATATATTTTTCGAGTACAATTAATATTTCTTACAACTCTATTAAATATTCTACTTCCTCTCCTTTAATAGAAGCTCTTAAACGAAATTACATGTATTATTTAGACAATTCGCCTACAGAATTACGTCCTGGAAAATACCAATTAGTACCAAAAAAATGTGGAGATTGTACAGTTCTTGGAAGTAATATTAAACCAACTTTTTGGGTAGATTAATTTAATAATTACAAATTAAAACATCCTAAATACTAATGATCTACAAAACCACGCATAATAACTGTGTTTTTTGTTTACTTTTAATTTTTAAAAAATAAAAGGATTTTGAATTTCTTAGCACACCTCTACTTATCTCAAAATAACCCCAATATTATGATTGGCAATTTTATTGCAGATCATATTAGAGGTAATAATTATGAAGAATATTCTAAAGAAATTCAGCAAGGAATACTTTTACATAGAGAAATAGATACGTTTACAGATGCTCATAAAATTGTTAGAAAAAGCAAAAGACGTTTACATGAAAGATATAGACATTATGATGGCGTAATTATCGATATTTTTTTTGATTATTTTTTAGCTAAAAACTGGGCAGATTATTCTGCAATTCCTTTGGATGTGTATACAAATGCAATCAATCTTTTTTTTGATGAAATTTCATCAGAATTACCTTTAAAATCACAACAATTCATCAAATACATGATTGAATATAACATTCTTTTTAATTATCAATTTCAAGATGGAATTGAAAAAGTTTTAAACGGAATGAACAACAGAACGAAAGGAAAATCTCAAATGAATTTAGCTATCGAAGATTTACAAATTTTGCACAAAGAATTCGAAGACGATTTTACTGTATTCTTTAAAGATTTACAATATTTCACTAATCAGAAATTAACAGAGTTAACTAAAATTAAGTAATTATCTTTATGCTGATTTTATTTTAACCTTCTTATAATAAAATTAAACTTTATAATAATAAGAACCTAAAATCTATTCTGGTTGCTTAAAATTAATAAATTATGAAAAAAAACATTCTACTTTTTACGCTATCATTATTACTTGTCAATTGTAAATCAGAAATAAAAAAAGAAAAAACCACTGGTTTAATTACTCAAAAAGCAATGGTAGTTACCGCTAGAGAAGAAGCTTCTAAAATTGGTGTAGTTATTTTAAAAAAAGGTGGTAATGCTTTTGACGCAATGGTTGCAACAGAAATGGCCTTAGCAGTTGCTTATCCTTTTGCAGGAAATCTAGGTGGTGGAGGTTTTATGGTTTACAGAAAAAATGATGGTGAAATTGGCGGTTTAGATTATAGAGAAAAAGCACCTTTAGCAGCTACAAAAAACATGTATTTAGATAATGAAGGCAACATCATTGATGGCAAAAGTACAGAAGGAGCAACTGCTATAGGAATTCCAGGAACAGTTGCTGGTGTTTTTGCTGTTCATGAAAAATTTGGAACATTAACTATTAAAGAAATTTTAGAACCTGTAATTCAACTTGCAAAACGAGGTGTAATTGTTACAGATAAACAAGCCAAGAGAATTAAAAATTATAAAGATTTGTTTTTAAAAGTAAATAAAGATGCTATACTTTTTACTAAAAATTGGCAAGAAAATGACTCAATAAAATATCCTGCTTTAGCAGAAACTTTAACTTTAATTCAAAAAAACGGAAAAGATGAATTTTATAAAGGAGAAACAGCAAAACGTTTGGTAAAATTTATTCAAGCAAATGGCGGAATTATCACTTTAGAGGATTTAGCTAAATACGAAGCAAAATGGAGAACTCCTGTAACTTTTACTTATGATGATCTAAAAATAATTTCAATGTCTCCACCTTCTAGCGGTGGTATTTGTTTAGCGCAAATTATGAACGCTTTAGAACCTTTTGATTTAGATAAATTTGGTCATAATAGTACAAAATCTATTCAACTAATTACCGAAGCAGAAAGAAGAGCTTATGCAGATAGAAGTTACTTTTTAGGCGATCCTGATTTTGTAACAATTCCGCAACAAGAATTAATTTCAAAAGCATATTCTAATAAAAGAATGGCAGGTTTTAGTTTTGAAAAAGCAACTAAATCTTCTGATGTTTCACATGGAAATATCGAAATTATAGAAAGTGATGAAACAACACATTATTCTATTGTAGACCAATTTGGCAATGCTGTTTCTGTTACAACAACTCTAAACGGAGCATATGGTTCTAAACTATATTGTTCTGAATTAGGTTTCTTTTTAAACAACGAAATGGATGATTTTTCTAGCAAACCTGGTGTACCAAATATGTTTGGTTTAATTGGTGCAAAAGCCAATGAAATTCAACCAGAAAAAAGAATGTTAAGTTCTATGACACCAACAATTGTAGAAAAAAACAATAAACTTTTTATGGTTGTTGGAACTCCAGGAGGATCAACAATTATAACATCCGTTTTACAAACTATTTTAAATGTGCACGAATATAAAATGGGCATGCAAGAAGCCGTAAATGCAGCAAGATTTCATCATCAATGGTTGCCAGATGTAGTTAAAATGGAACCAAATAGTTTTGATAAAAAAACAATCACCGAACTAGAAAAATTAGGTTATAATATTGATGAAACTACCTCTAGAATTATTGGTAAAGTTTCTGCAATTTTAGTATTGCCTAACGATAATTTAGAAGGCGGCGCAGATAAACGTGGCGATGATACTGCAGTTGGATTTTAAGGGTTTAGGGTTTAGGGTTTAGGGTTTAGGGTTTAGGTAAAACTAAAAAATCTATGACATTTAATGTTCTCGAAACAAAATTCCTAAAAAAAATAACTCAAACTAAAAAACTTTTAAACTTTTAAACTTTTAAACTTTTAAACTTTTAAACTTTTAAACAAAGCTAAAAAATTGAAACCAACAACGAATACCTAACAACAAATACCTAATACCTAAAAATGATACAACCATTTCACTTAGCAATTCCGGTGCAAAATTTAGAAAAATGTAGAACTTTTTACAGAGATATCTTAAACTGTGAAGAAGGAAGAAGTACAGAAAATTGGGTCGATTTTAATTTCTTCGGACATCAATTGGTTATTCATCAAAAAGATGATTTTAAACCGGAAAGAATTTCAAATCCTGTTGATGGACATGATGTTCCTGTTCCGCATTTTGGAGTCGTTTTAACTTGGGAAGATTGGCATGTATTATCAGAAAGATTAAAAGCTGCAAACACAAAATTTGAAATTGAGCCTTGCATCCGTTTTAAAGGAAAAGTGGGAGAACAAGCTACTATGTTTTTTAAAGACCCAGAAAATAATGCTTTAGAATTTAAAGCTTTTCAAGACATGAGCCAATTGTTTGCCAAATAATGCAATTAGTAGAAACTCATATTGTAGAAAAATTAGAAATCCCAATTCGTTTTCAAGAATACGGTGTAGGGATTTTTAATACAATTCCTACAAAATCCGGTATTAAAAAAGCCATTAAAAAAGAACTTATTTTTATTGATGGAATTTTAGCAACAACCTCTAAATATATTTCTGGCGGCGAAAAAATTGAACTTTTTGAATCTGAAAATTCATCACCTTTTGAAAGATTACAACTAGATTTGGAGGTTTTATTTGAAGATGATTATTTAGCTATTATTTATAAACCTGCAGGAATTTTGGTTAGCGGAAATAAATTTGTAACCATTGCAAATGGATTAACACAAAACTTAAAAAAAAGTAATTTATCTGATGCTGTAAAACCTCAACCTATCCACAGATTAGATTATCCAACAAGTGGACTTTTATTAATAGGAAAAACAAGTGCTTCTATTATTGAATTAGGTAAATTATTTAAGAATAAAGAAATACAGAAAACCTATTTTGCAATTTCTATTGGTAAAATGAATTCTGAGGGTTTTATCAATTCTTTTGTTGATAAAAAGGAAGCTTATACAAATTATACCGTTTTACAATCTGTAATATCTAAACGTTTTGAGTTTTTAAATTTGATAAAACTACTGCCTAAAACAGGTAGAAAACATCAATTAAGAAAACATTTATTCTCAATAGGAAATCCTATTTTGGGTGACAAAGAATACTTTTTGGATGACAAAATTTTAAACGGAAAAGGATTGTATTTACACGCTGCTACTTTAGAGTTTATACATCCGTTTACGAAAGAAAAAATATCTATTTCAAAAGAGTTGCCAAAGAAATTTACCAAGATTTTTCCTAAATATTAAAGTAAAAAACATCTCGATACAATTTTTCGAAAATAAAAAATCACTCGATGTGATATTATGTAAATTAAACTGATTGTGAGTAATGTCAGTTCGAGTGAAATTTCTTTTTCAGAAATTTTGTATCGAGAACATTTTAAATTTGAATAACTTCCTTCATCGTTTTAGAAAGTCTGTTTATCAACTCAATCATTTCTTGTTCATTATACGCTGCAAAACCCATTCTTATAGAATTATGCCCAGAATTCGCATTATCATAACGTTGCCACTCGCCTATTTCTAGTTTGTGTTTTTTAGCAATTTCTGATATTGTTTTCCAAGAATATTTTTTATCTAAAGTAATCCAAACTGCCATTCCTCCTTTTGGTTTCTCAAAATTAAAAATAGTTGAAAACTCTTCTTTTAAAAGTTTACAAAACAAATCTCTTCTAGTTTTATAAACTTTCATCACTTTCTTAATGTGTCTGTCTAAATCTCCCGATTTTATAAAATCTTCAAAAGTCAATTCTAACAAAGCATCTCCTTGTCTATCAATAAATCTACGTTGATTTGCTGCTTCATTTACAAATTCTTTTGGTGCAATTACATATCCAACTCTAAAAACTGGCGCAACCGTTTTACAAACAGAGCCAATATAAATTACGTTTCCGTTTATATCATGACTTGCCAAAGGTAAAATTGGCGAATGATTATAATTAAAATCATAATCGTAATCATCTTCTATAATTGCAAAATTGAATTTCTTCGCTAAATTTAATAAATGAATTCTTCTTTCTGCAGATAAAGTAACTGTTGTAGGGTGATGATGATGAGAAGTTACATACACTGCATTTATTGATTTTTGCTTACAAATTTGTTCAATTTCATCGGTTACCAAACCATTTTCATCCACCGAAACTCTTACCAAATTTGTTTTTCTTTGTAAAAAATTAGTATCTGCAGAAGTATAATTTGTCTGTCCTACAATAATGTTATCATTCTCTTGTAACAATAATTTTGCAGATAAAAAAATGCCCATTTGACTTCCTCTGGTAATCAAAACATTGTCTTTATGAATGTTTAATCCACGTGTTTTATTTAAGTAATCTGCCAACGTAATCCGTAATTTTTCATTCCCAAAAAGTGATCCATAAGACATTTCTTTATAAATATCTTTTCTACTACAAATCCGCCTATAAGTTCTTGCCAAATCTTCTGTTGGCGTTAATCTTGCATCAGAAACACCATCATTTAAATACATAAAACCCTCTTTAATTTCTGGCGATATTCTTTCTAAGGATTTGTCTTTATAAAATTGAAATCCAATATTACTTATAGGTAAAATCTCTTTTTTTGATATAAATTCTTGTTGATGTAATTCTGGTAGTTTTGCATTGATAAACGTTCCTTTTTTAGAAATACTTTCTACCCAACCTTGCAACAATAATTCCTCATAACAAGCCACAACCGTTTTTCTGTGTACTTGCAGCATTTCTGACAATGTTCTACTTCCTGGCAACTTTGTTTCTGGTATTAATTTTCGTTCTTTAATCAATGCTATAAATTGATTAGATAACTGTAAATAAAGAGCTTGTTTACTTTTTCTATTTAACTGAAAGCTGGTTTTATATGGAAACATAAACTGGACTATTATTTATTTTAATTCTGGACGATTACAAGAGTCCATAAATATAGTATTTTTGATAAACAAAACAACTAATTATGAATAAAAAAGATTTGCAACCTAAAGAATACCACGAATATTACGCTAGATATATTGATAAAGTAGATGAAAACATCGAATTAAATATTGGTTTTGAAGTTGATAAAAAAATGGTAGTCGACTTTTTTAATACCATTCCTAAAGAAAAACAAGAATTTAGATATCAACCTGAAAAATGGACAATTAAAGAAGTTTTGCAGCATATTATAGATACTGAACGTGTTTTTATCTATCGTTTATTTTGTATTGCCAGAAACGACAAAACTGCTTTTCCTGGATATGAGCAAGATGATTACATAGCACCATCTGAAGCTAATAAAAAATCGATGGAAGACTTAATTGAAGAATTTTCTATCACTCGTTTGTCTTCGTTAAATTTAATTAAAAGTATTTCTAAAGAAAACTTAAAAAATTTAGGAACTGCAAGCGACTCTACAATTTCTGCAAGAGCTTGTGCTTTTATTCTTTTAGGACACAGTGTTTGGCATATAGAAATCATAAAAGAAAGATATTTATAATGTTAGAAATTAGAAGAGCAAATAGTAACGATGCAACACATATTGCTTTGTTAGGTAGAATTACCTACACAGAATCTCATGGAAATTTTATAGAAGACAAACAAAATTTATTAGATTTTTATAAAAAGTATTATGCTGTAGCTCAAATTAAGTCAGAAATAAATGATGAAAATAATTTATTTTGGATTGTTTTTATTGATGAATTACCAATCGGTTTTGCAAAGCTTTCTTTAAATGTAAATTATGCTGATTCTAAAGACACAAATTTCTGTAAATTACAAAGATTGTATATTTTAAATGATTTTATCAACTTAAAAATTGGTTCTCAATTACAAGATCTTATTCTACAAAAAGCAATCGATTTACAATTTAAAACAATTTGGTTAACTGCTTATTATAAAAATATAAAAGGAATTAAATTTTATCAAAAATACGGTTTTAAAGAAGTTGGAAGCATCGATTTTTTTGTAGGAGAAACAAATTATGAAAACTTAATTTTTGCCAAAGAACTATAATTATGGAAGAATATCAAAAATCAAAATTAAATCGTGTTAAAAGAGGTGCAAATAGAGCTACTTATGATGTTGATAAAATCAACACTATTTTAGATGCTGGTTTTTTATGTTATGTAGGTTATATCTACGAAGGAAAACCAATTACAATTCCGATGGCATATGCTAGACAAGATGATAAAATTTACATTCACGGTTCTACTGCAAACCGAATGTTACTTTCTATTTTAGAAAGCGGAGAAACATCAATAACTGTCATGCATTTAGACGGATTGGTTTTGGCTCGTTCTGGTTTTCATCATTCTGTAAATTATAGATCTGTTACGCTGTTTGGAAGTTTACAAAAAGTGGAAGAAGAAGCTGATAAAACCGAAATTTTAAAATGGATTGTCAATCAAATGGTGCCCAATCAATGGGATTCTTTGAGACCGATGAATCAAAAGGAATTAGACAGAACTTTGGTAGTAGAATTTACGATTGAAACTGCTTCTGCAAAAGTAAGAGAAACAGGTGTTGCTGATGAGCCAGAAGATTATAATGAAGATGTTTGGGCAGGAATTGTACCTGTAAAACAAGTCGCAGAATACCCGATTGCAGATAAAGGAAAACCACAGCAAATGGAAATACCAAAACACATTTTAGATTATTATGAAGCCAACAAATAGTTTCTTCTTTTAAAAAATGATATTTTAGCTTCTGATTTTTTAATTTATAAAAATGAAGAAGCTTTTTAAATTTATCGGAATTATATTATTACTTATAATTGCTGCTATTACTATTTATTATTTTGTAAATAATGAAGCTTTACCAAAAGGTAAAAAAGGAAAAGAAGCTGAGGCTTTGGCAACTAAAATGTTTGATGCATTAAACCATGAAGCTTATGAAAATACCGAAGTTTTAAAATGGAGTTTTAGAAACGAACACCACTATACTTGGTATAAAAAAGAAAATATTGTACATATTTCTTGGGCGCAATACAAAGTAACGCTACACACTAAAGAAATAGAAAAATCTGAAGTTTATATTGATGGTAAACTTACTGACAACAAAGAAATCGTTAAAAAAGCACAAGATTTTTTTAACAACGATTCTTTTTGGTTAATTGCACCTTATAAAATTTTTGATGGTGGTACAGAAAGAAGCATTGTAAAACACGAAGACCAAGATGCACTTTTAATAACTTACACTTCTGGTGGCTCTACTCCAGGTGATTCTTATTTATGGATTTTAGATGAAAACTATTTGCCAACTTCTTTTAAAATGTGGACTTCAATAATTCCTATTGGTGGCGTTTCTGCAACTTGGTCTGATTTAAAAAACACAAAATCTGGTATAAAATTACCTACAAAACATACACTTTCTTTATTTGGATTAGAAATACCAATGGGCAATGTAAAAGCCTATAACGAAAAAGCAGATGTTTTGGCTAATATTGTTTTAAAAGCCATTAAGCATAAAAATTATGAAAATACTCGTTTTATAGAATGGAGTTTTGCTGGTAAACGTTCTTTTAAATGGGATAAAGAAAAACATATTGTAGATGTTTCTTGGGATACAATTCGTGTAAATTTACATCCGCAGGAAAAAGAAAAAAGTACGGTTTTTTACAATGAAAAAAAGCAAGAAATTGCTGATACTAAAATTGTAAAAAGAGCTTGGGATATTTTTAATAACGATTCTTTTTGGTTAGTTGCTCCGCATAAATTATTTGATTACGGAACTATTAGAAATATTGTTTCTATTAATAATAAAAACGCCCTAAAAGTTACTTACACAACTGGTGGCTCAACTCCTGGAGATTCATATATTTGGATTTTAGACGAAAATAACATTCCTAAAAGTTATAAAATGAATGTTCCAAGTATGAAAATGAATGGCGTAAATGCTACTTGGCAAGATTGGATTACAACAGAAAGTGGCACATTATTACCAACAAATCACACATTTGATAGCGGAAAAAAATTAAGCATGGGAGACGTAAAAGCATACAACTAATGACCTCAAAACATATTTCAAACGGAATTTTAAGAGCGCTTGCAATTGTCGTAGGAATTTTACTTTTATTGTATTTTTTAGTAAAAATTCAATCTGTAATTATCTATATTATTATTGCTGCTGTTTTATCATTAATCGGTAGACCTATAATTTTATTTTTAAGAAATAAATTAAAATTTCCAAACACAATTGCGGTAATTTCTACAATGATATTAATGCTTAGTTTATTAACTGGTTTAGTGGTTTTGTTTATTCCTTTAGTTTTAGAACAAGGAAAAAGTTTATCGCTACTAGAAGTAGATGTTTTACAAGCAAAAATTCAAGATATTTTTAATCAAATTACAGCTTATTTTTCATCAAAAGGAATAGATGTTTTGCAAAAATTTGAAAACTTTGATTTTGTTTCTCAATTTAAAACAATTCCTAATATTTTAAACTCAATAATTGGCGCCTTAGGTTCTTTAAGTGTAGGATTATTATCTGTTTTGTTTATTTCATTTTTTCTGATGAAAGACAGTCAATTACTTAAAAAAGGATTGCTAACACTAATGCCAAGTAATAATTCTGAGGGCAGATTCTCTAAATCTTTAGAAACTATAAACAATTTACTGTCAAGGTATTTTATTGGCTTAATTTTTCAAATTACAATTCTGTTTGTTATTTATACAATTATTTTATTAATTTTCGGAATTTCAAACGCTGTTGTCATCGCTTTTTTATGCGCTTTGTTAAACTTAATTCCTTATGTTGGTCCATTAATTGGTGGTATTTTAATGTTTTTCTTATCAATGACAAGTAACATTGGTTTAGATTTTCAATCAGAAATTTTACCAACTTCTTTATGGATTTTATTTTGCTACGGATTGGCACAATTATTAGATAATTTTGTAAGTCAGCCAGTAATTTTTTCTAGAACAACAAAATCTCATCCTTTAGAAATTTTTTTAATAATTGTTATTTGTGGAATTTTATTTGGTGTTGTAGGTATGATAACTGCTGTACCATTATATACTGCTTTAAAAGTGATTTTAAAAGAATTTTTATCAGAAAATAAAATTGTAAAATCCTTAACGAAAGATATTTAACAGAATTTGAAATTAGCTATTTTACAACCAGAAGTTCAGCAATTTATTGTTGATAATTTAAAGTCAGATATTACAAAACTGATTTTAAAAGGAAGTCCTTTTGATAAAATTTCTACACAAGAATTGGCGAATCAAATTGTTGCAAAACAAAAATCTGAACATAAATTAGCTACTTGGTTTGCTACAGAAAATATTTATTATCCGCCAAAAATTAGCATTGAACAAACCTCATCAGAAATTACTGCAAATTACAAATCTAATCTCGTAAAAGGAGATTCAATAATAGATATTACAGGTGGTTTTGGTGTAGATTGTTTTTATTTTTCCAAGCAATTTAAAAGTGTTTTTCATTGTGAGATAAATAAGGAGTTATCAACAATTGTAAAGCATAATTATCAACAATTAAAAGTAGAAAATATTGATACTTTTTCTGGTGATGGAATTGATTTTCTTAAAAAATCAGCTCAAACTTTCGATTGTATTTATATAGATCCATCAAGAAGAAATGATATAAAAGGAAAAGTTTTTTTACTAAAAGATTGCTTGCCAAATGTGCCAGAAATTATCGATTTTCTTTTTTCTAAAAGCAATCAAATTCTTATTAAAAACTCACCTATTTTAGATATTTCAAGTGCAATATCAGAATTAAAATTTGTAAAAGAAATTCATGTAATTGCTATAAAAAATGAAGTAAAAGAAGTGCTTTTTTTATTAGAAAAAAACTACGATAAAAGCATCAAAATAAAAACCATCAATAGTATAAATAACAATGCACAGCAATTTGAATTTAATCTTAATGAAGTTATAACTTCAAATTATGCAGAACCTCTTACCTATTTGTATGAACCAAATGCTGCTATTTTAAAATCTGGTGCATTTCATCAAATAGCAACACAATTAAATATCTTTAAAATTCATCAACATTCACATTTATATACATCAGAAAAATTAATTGATTTTCCTGGAAGATGTTTTAAAATAATAGCGATTTTAAACTACGATAAGAAAAAAATTAAAAGATTAATACCTACTAATAAAGCCAATATTACTACTAGAAACTTTCCAAAAACTGTTGCCCAAATAAGAAAAGAAACCAATTTAAAAGATGGTGGAAATAGCTATTTATTTTTTACAACAAACATTCAAAATAAATTAATTTGTATTCTTTGTTCTAAAAGTTAAAATCAATTAAAGTAACTAGATTTTAAAAGCTATTACATTTTTAGTAAGTTTGTGTAGAAAGCATTACTTTCATATTTATGCAAACAACATCATATCAAGGTTTAAAATTATCGTTCTCTAATCAGTTAAAAACTGAAGACTTTTTGGTGGTAGAAGCACCGCTTCAAATAAACATTAATAACGAGGCTTATACAGTTGTTATGAGAACGCCAAACGATGATTTTGAACTAATTAGAGGTTTACTTTTTGCAGAAGATATTTATAAAAAAATAATCCCTTTATCGTATAAAATAATTAAAGAAGACGCTAAAACCCCTACGATTATAAATGTAACTATTTCTAAAGAAGATTTAGGAAAAGGCTATTTAAATAAAAGAACTTTACTGTCTGTTTCTTCTTGCGGAATTTGTGGTAAAAAAGAATTAAAGGATTTAAAAGTGGATGGAGAAAAACTAGAAAGCACATTTTTTTCATCAGAAAAAGTATATAAAATGTTTGCTAAAATGAGTGCTTTTCAAGAGACTTTTAAAAAAACTGGAGGCAGTCATGCTGCTGCAATTTTTGATAAAAATCAAGATTTATTAAGCATAAAAGAAGATATTGGCAGACACAATGCTGTTGATAAAACTGTGGGAGATTTATTACAAAAAGAAATTTTAAAAAAAGCGAATTATTTATTAGTTAGTGGCAGAGTTTCTTACGAAATTGTAAGCAAAGCTTTTATTGCAAAAATACCCATTATTGTGGCAGTTTCTGCTTGTTCTTCTTTAGCTGTAGATTTTGCTAAAGAATTCGGAATTTGTTTAATCGGCTTTTCAAGAGATAACAAAATGACTATTTATGCGAACCCAAATTATCTAAAAAAATTAGAAAATGTCTAAAAAAACAGCTGCACAACCACCAGAAAAATTAACAGGAATTGAGCTTACTGATGTTCCAAAATCTTCTGTTGGTGTAAAAGCAATAAAATCTGCGTTAACACATGTAAAAGATGAAGTTGGCATTATAAAAGGGCTTAGTTTATTATCAAAATTAAATCAGAAAAATGGTTTTGATTGCCCAGGTTGTGCTTGGCCAGATCCTGATGAAAAACGTGCTTTTTTAGCTGAATATTGTGAAAACGGTGCAAAAGCTATTGCTGAAGAAGCAACTAAAAATAAAGTTTCTCCCTTATTTTTTACAACACATTCCGTTGAAGAATTAGCAAAATTATCTGATTATGAAATTGGTAAAAGTGGGCGAATTACACATCCTATGTATTTACCTGAAGGAAAAACACACTACGAAGAAATTTCTTGGGGAAAAGCTTTTAAACTGATTGCTGATGAATTAAATGGACTTGATTCTCCTGATGAAGCTATTTTTTACACATCTGGAAGAACCAGTAATGAAGCTGCTTTTTTGTATCAATTGTTTGTGCGTGAATTTGGGACAAATAATTTACCAGATTGTTCTAATATGTGCCACGAATCTAGTGGCGTAGCACTTTCTCAAACTTTAGGAATTGGTAAAGGCTCTGTAACTTTAGACGATTTTAATCATGCTGATTTGGTGATTGTAATTGGGCAAAATCCCGGTACAAATCATCCAAGAATGTTATCTGCTTTAAGCGAAACAAAAAAGAAAGGCGGTAAAATTATAACAATTAATCCGTTGCCAGAAGTTGGATTAATGAATTATAAAGAGCCTCAAAATCCTTTAAAATGGTTAGGAAAAGGGCAAGATTTAACAGATTTGTTTTTGCAAGTAAAAATAAACGGAGATGTTGCTTTGTTAAAAATCATCTTAAAATTGATGAAAGAACAAGAGGATTTAAAACCAAATTCTGTTTTTAATCATCAATTTATCAACGAAAAAACAGCGGGAATTGAAGACTTATTAAAAGATTTAGATACGTATTCTATTGATGAATTAGTACCTCAAACTGGTTTATCATTAAATGAAATAAAAAATGCCACAGAATTGATTATCAACAATGAAAAAATTATTATTTGTTGGGCAATGGGTTTAACACAACATAAAAATGGGGTTGATAATATTCGTGAAGTTGTAAATATTTTATTACTAAAAGGAAGTATTGGTAAAAAAGGAGCAGGAACTTGTCCTGTTCGTGGTCATTCTAATGTGCAAGGAGACAGAACTATGGGGATTTGGGAAAGACCACCATCTTCATTTTTAGACAATTTAGAAAAAGAATTTAAGTTTAAAGCGCCTAGAAGATTTGGTTTTGATGTTGTTGAAGCTATCGAAGCCATGCATCAGAAAAAAGCAAAAGTATTTTTTGGAATGGGTGGTAATTTTGTTTCTGCAACGCCAGATACAGAATTTACTGCAGATGCTTTGCGCAATTGTAAATTAACGGTTCAAGTATCTACAAAATTAAATAGAAGTCATTTAATTACAGGTAAAAAAGCATTAATACTACCTTGTTTAGGGCGTTCTGAAAAAGATTATCAAGTTACAGGAGAACAGTTTGTTTCTGTAGAAAATTCTATGGGAGTTGTACAGCAATCAAGAGGACATTTAGAACCTTGTTTTGATAAATTATTGAGCGAAACTGCTATTGTTGCCAATTTGGCTAACTTTACTTTAAAAAGATCGAACACAGATTGGATTGAGTTAATGTCTAATTATGATTTAATTAGAAGAAAAATTGAAGCTACAATTCCTGGTTTCGAAAACTATAATAAACGAGTTCGAATTAAAGGCGGATTTTATTTACCAAACAATGCAAGAGATAATAATTTTGAAACAACTAAAACCAATAAAGCTAATTTTAGTATTAATAAACCATCAGAAATTGAGTTAGAAAACAATCAATTTATAATGATGACAATTAGAACTCACGATCAATTTAATACCACAATTTATGGTTTAAATGATAGATATAGAGGTGTTTTAAATGAAAGAAGAGTTGTTTTCATGAATCCGGATGACATGAAAACTTTAGGTTTACAAAAATTAGATTTGGTAGATTTAACGAGTCATTTTAATAACGAAAAAAGAGAGGCTAAAGGTTTTTTGGCAATTCCGTATAGTATTCCAAAACAATGTACGGCTACTTATTTCCCTGAGGCAAATGTGTTAGTTCCGTTAAAAAGCAAAGCAGATATTAGCAATACACCTGCTTCAAAAACAGTAATTATTACTATTAAAAAGAGAGAAATTTAATTTATGAAAAAACATATTTTTTTATTCGCCATAGTATGTATAACTCAATTTATATATTCTCAAAATGATAATATCCCAGAAAAGAAAACTCAAAAAGGTTTCGGAAAAATAGATTTTCTTTCTATTAAAATGCCAGAAACTACAATTCCGAATGAATCTAATATGGGTTTTACTGGTATTCATTATAACTTAATGATGAATGATTGGTCTTATGCTGGTTTAGGAATTTATGGTGCAGTTACTGGCGAAAGAGGTGGTTTCTTTACCTTGGGTATCAATGCCGGAATTAAAAAATATTTTACCAATAATTTTTATCTAGATACTGGTTTTCACTTTGGCGGTGGCGGTGGTAAAAGTGCTCCTGATGGTGGTGGTGCATTTATTTTACCACACTTTAATCTAGGTTATAACTTTAAAGATCTCTCTATTAATTCGGGTTGGAGTTATGTTAACTTTTTTGACGGAGGCGAAATCAAAGGACATCAATTAAATGTAGGCTTAGAAATTCCTTTAGACTTTTCGTATGCTGATTATGACGTTGCTGAAAATGACTATAGTTTTGATGGTTTACAAAAATCAAATTGGAATGTAAATTCTAAAAAATCATCGCTCATGCTTCATCTAAATAATTTAGAAATTAAAGGAGATGATACAAATAAAAATGTTCAAAATTTTGGTAGAGCAACGATAAGATTGGCAGGTTTTGAAATTGCTTCTTATCTTTCTAAAAACTGGTTTACTTTTGTAAAATTCGATGGCGCTTACGATGGTATAAAAGCGGGTTATATGGATGTGTTTTTAGGGGGAGGATATCACTTACCTTTTAATAAAAACCGAACCAATATTCTTGCTAAATTTGGAGTTGGCGCTGGTGGCGGTGGTGGCGTAGATTCGCAAGGCGGGTTTTTAATTTATCCAGATATTTCAATTGAACAGAAAATTTTTGATGCATTTTTTATATCCGTGAATAAAGGCTATGTAATGTCGCCTAATTCTCATTTTTATACTTCTTCTTATGGTCTTGGTTTAAAATATTATGTAGAAAGAAATGGTATTATTTCTGATGAAAATTCGTTTTCAGAAGGTATTTTTAAAGGCATCGAAGTAATTACGAAACAAGACCTTTATTTTAATGCTAAAAGAGATGGAGAACCTACAGAAGATATGCATCAAATATCTGTACAAATTAATTTTGACTTAAATAAAAACCTTTACATTGCTGGTCAAACTTCTTTTGCTAACTTTGGTAATGCGGGTGCTTATGCAGAAGGAATTGTTGGTCTTGGCATGCAAACAAATCCTTTTATAAATGATAAAACTAGCTTTTTTGCACAAGTTTTAGGTGGTGCTGCTGGTGGTGGAGATATTAGCACAGGAGAAGGTTTTATTGTAAAACCTAGTGCTGGTTTTAATTATCAATTAAATAATACATTAAGCCTAAGAACAGCTGCTGGTTATGTTAAAGCAAAAGGCGGTGACTTAAGTAGCCCTTTTATAAATTTAGGAATAAAATATAATCTATCATTTTTAAAAATGAATTGATAAAAAAAGCTTATTTTTAAAGAATAAAACCCCAATTAACATGAAGAATAAGAGCTTCCTTTTATTTATTTCTTTACTTTTTATTCATATTTTAACGATCAATTCGCAAGACATTAATATTATTCCTAAACCTCAAGAATTTTCTTTTGATAAAGGCAATGTTGTTATTAATGAAAACACCATTATAATTCATACATCAGAAAGTAATGCATCAGCAAAAACATTACAAAACTATTTTAAAGATGTCTATGAATTAGACATAAAATCAACAGAGTTTCAAAGCTTAAAAAAGAATTCCATCCATTTTAAAATGGATGAAAGCATTGTAAATGAAGGCTATGAATTATCAATTTCTGATGGAGAAATTACCATTTGTGCTTTAAATGATAAAGGGTGGTTTTATGCGGTGCAAAGTTTAATTCAGTATTGTTCTTCCAATTCTTATTTTTCTAAATATGAAAAATCAATAAAACTAAAAGAGGTTACAATAAAAGATGCGCCAAGATTTAAATGGAGAGCTTTTATGTTAGATGAAGCCAGACATTTTAAAGGAATGCAGCAAGTAAAAATGCTGTTAGATGAAATGGCTTTATTAAAAATGAATGTTTTTCATTGGCATTTAGTAGACGATCAAGGTTGGAGAATTGAAATTAAAAAATACCCAAAACTTACACAAATCGGTTCTAAAAGAAAAAGCACGCAAATTGGCCCTTTACAATGGGAAAGTCCTATTCAATCTGCAGAACCACATGAAGGTTTTTATACACAAGATCAAATAAAAGAAATTATAAAATATGCGTCTGATAGACATATAACCATTGTACCAGAAATAGAAATGCCTGGTCATTCTACTGCAGCAATTGCTTCTTATTCTTGGTTGGGAACCTCTAAAGAAGAAATAGAAGTACCTATTAAATTTGGCGTTGGCAAAGATGTGTATGATGTATCAAATCCTAAAGTAATTCAGTTTTTAACAGATGTTTTAGATGAGGTAATGGCGCTTTTTCCATCCGAAGTAATTCATATTGGCGGCGATGAAGTAAAGTATAATCATTGGAAAAATTCTGCTGCTGTAAAAACATATATGAAAGAAAAAAACTTAAAAACTCCTGCAGATTTACAAGTGTATTTTACAAATAATATATCTAACTATTTACAAGGTAAAGGCAAACGAATGATGGGTTGGAACGAAATTATGGGGCATAATCTGCATTTTTATCAAGATAAAAAAGACACAGAAACTACGCAAAAATTAGCAAAAGAAACCATTGTACATTTCTGGAAAGGTGATAATGAATTATTAACAACTGCGGCAAGTAATGGTTACGAAATTGTAAATTCGCTCCACTCCTACACGTATTTAGATTATACATATAACGTTTTACCACTATCTAAAGCATATTCTTTTGATCCGGTTCCAGAAAAATTAGATGTAAAATATCATGATAAAATTATTGGTTTAGGCGCACAAATGTGGGGAGAATGGATTCCTACAAATGGTGAAATGCATTTTAAAGTTTTTCCTAGAATTGCAGCCTATGCAGAAATTGGCTGGACAAGAAAAGAAAACAAAGACTTCGCTGCTTTTACATCGGCTTTAAAACATTTACAAAAAAGATGGACAGCAAAAGGCATTTATTTTGCTACGGATGAATTTGTAGAAAAAAAGAAATAATAGATGACAGAAATCATATCAATTGCGCCCGGTAGAACTTGCTTATTTGGCGATCATCAAGATTATTTAGGCTTGCCAATTATTGCTTGTGCTATTAACAGGCATATTACCTTAAAAGCCATCAAAAATAATTCAGATACATTTACTATTGATTTGCCAGACATCAACCAAAAGCGAACAATTGCTGTTTTTGATGAACATTTAATTCTTGAAAAGGAGGATTTTATTATTGCTGCTTTACGGGTTTTAAAAAGAAATAATTGTGTACCAACTTGTGGTTACGATATTGTAATTACAGGTACAATACCAATAAACGCAGGCACTTCTAGCTCTTCTGCTTTAACAATTTCTTGGATACAGTTTTTATTAAAAGCTTATGGCCCTAAAGAACTATTAACTCCAGAAATTATTTCTAAACTAGCACATGAAGCAGAAGTTTTAGAGTTTAATGCGCCTGGAGGAAAAATGGATCATTACAGTATTGGTTTAGGAAATATTATTTATTTAGAAACTGGAAATCATTTTTCGTATCAAGTTTTACAAAAACCTTTGTCTGGTTTAATTATGGCAGAATCTGGCGTACCAAAAGAAACCTTAGGATTGTTAAAAAGACTAAAAGAAAACTCATGGAAAGCTATTGATGTAGTAGCTAAAAATGTAAAAAACTTTGAACTTGAAAAAGCTAAACTTAAAGATTTAGAAATGTATCTTTCTTTTTTATCAGACGATTTAAAACCCTATTTTGAAGCTGCTATTGGTAATTTTGATGTAACAAAAAAAGCCCTTTTAGAATTTAAAAAAGAGGAATTAAATTTGGTTGAAATTGGCAATTTAATGAATCAACATCATCATTATTTAAAAAACCTTTTAAAAATTACGGTGCCAAAAATTGATGCCATGATTGACGCTGCTTTAGAAGCGGGTGCTTATGGAGCTAAAATTGTAGGTTCTGGTGGTGGTGGAAGTATTGCTGCTTTAGCACCCAAAAATAAAGAACAAAAAATTATAGATGCTATTTTAAAAGCAGGCGCTAAAGATGCGTATGCTGTCTCCGTTGATAAAGGTGCACGTATTTTATAAACAACTATTTAAACAAAAAACATGAACGATAACTTACTTATTTTAGCTGGTGGAATGTCTTCTAGAATGAAAAGCCCATCAACATCAAATTTAATAAACAAAGAAGTTGAAAACCAAGCAAATGTTAGAAGTAAAAGTTTAATAAGTGTTGGCAATCAAGGTAGGCCATTAATGGACTACCTTTTATATAATGCTAAAAAAGCAGGCTACAAAAACATTTATATTGTAATCAATGAAAAAGGTGGTTTATTTAAAGAGTTTTACGGTAAAAAAACAGCCAATAACAATTTTAACGGATTAAATATTTCTTTTGCAACACAATACATTCCTACAGATAGAGTAAAACCTTTTGGAACTGCAGATGCTGTTTTTCAAGCAATTGAACAATTCAAAGACCTACAATCTAAACAATTTACAGTCTGTAATAGTGATAATTTATATTCAGAAAAAGCATTAAGAATGCTTAGAGAAACTTCTAGTTCTAATGCTTTTATTAGTTATAATAGAGATGGTTTAGAATTCTCTTTAGAAAAAATTTTAAAATTTGCTGTTGTTCAATTAGATCGCAAAAATTATTTGCAAAATATTATTGAAAAACCATCTTTAGAAACTGCCAATAGTTATAAAGATACTTTAGGCAAAATTAGAGTAAGCATGAATATTTTTAAATTGGATGGAAAAATGATGTATCCTTATTTAAAAAACTGTCCTGTGCATCCTGTAAGAGACGAAAAAGAATTACCAAGTGCCATTTTAAATATGGTTAAAGAACATTCTAATGCAGTGTTAGGCATTCCGCTTTCTGAACATGTGCCCGATTTAACGGCAAAAGACGACATTATTATTATTAAAGAATATTTAAAAAAACACTATCCAACACTATTAAACTGGGCTAATTAATTGTATTACAACAACTAATTTAAAGCATAAAATGTAATAAATTGCTTTATAAGCAATATGCTTAATTTATAGTTAATTATAAAAATAAATAGTTTTTTTTTGTTCTAGTACCTTTTATTTTACTAAATTTACTTATTACTAACCCCCAAACCCCCCAAGTTATGGACACTAAAACCATAAAAATAGTATCAATTATTTTAATTACATCAATTATTTTATTTTTTTCTGGTAAGCATTTAATGATTATTAGTGAAGTGAACACCTTATATGACGGCCTCATGGTGATGCTTTTCTTTTTATCGTTATTTCCTTTTCTAAGTCTTTCTGCTGTTTTATTCTTTAAAATTTTAAAGAGTTTTTCTCGTATTAAGCTTTTTTAGAAAAAAAATATAACTATTACACAAGTTCGAGTATTCTGATTAAACTCAAACATACTCGAACTTTTTTTTATTTACTACTCTGCAACGAATCTTACCATTATTCTTTAATTTTAAAGACTATTTATAAAATTAAGAAGTAATATTTACACAAATTTAAAGCTGTATTTATTATTGATTTTTTTACTTATAAATTTAAGTCGCTTTCAATTAAATTTATAAAAGTAAAAAGCACTAAAACTATCGTTTTTTACACATACATTAGATTACAAAACCTCTTTAAATTATTTGTGTTTAAAAATATTTATCACACTAAAAAAAAAACCTACACCACTTATAAACAATACATTACACAGAAATTCATTATAATACATTTTCCTTAATCTTTATGAAATGTTTTTTCATCTAAATGAAATTGTTTTTCATCTAAAGTTTAAAATAATAGGTGTTTTTTATCTGATCTTTACATAAGAAATATAACAAAAACACTTCTTTTTTATAAACATTTTAAATTTTAAGTTATGTACAAAGACACACTTCAACAAATTATTTTTTTTATTATCTCATCTGTAGTCTTTTTTAAAACAGGTAAAGCATTAATTACACTAAATGGTATTAATTCATTTTTAGACTTTGGTATTATTATGCTATTCTTTGTTTCATTCGTATTTTTTATAAATTTTCTTTTACGCTTATTTCATAAACTAATAAATGCATTTAGCTTTTAGCAACTATTTTAACTATTTACGAAAACTTTTTACTTCTTATTTTAGTTAAAAACGAGTGCGCTACAAAGCTATTTTGAGTGACTTCTGAGTCTCTTTTTTACAAAAAAAAGTTGTTTATATGCTGGTTTAATACACTAAAACTAGGACAAAATACTGCGCTCTATTTTTACATTGGGGTTAGAGAAGTCTAAAAAAATGATATTTTTTATCTAAAATAACCTTTATAGAAACTGCTAATAAGCAATTTTTAAAAGCTTACAAGGTTTGATGCAAAAGCTTACAAGGTTTTAAGCATGTGCTTATAAGGAATGTGCTAAAACCTTATAAGGTTTTACCCACTTGCTTATAAGCAGTTATTGGTTTTACAGTTAATTTTGGACAAATAAAAACCCCAATAACACTAGTTATTGAGGTTTATAAAATAATAAAAAAATTAAAATTACATACTTTGAGAAGTTGTAAAGTTCATCGTGTTTATATTTAAAGAATTTTTAATTCTTTGATCAGGTCTAAACCGTATGCGTACGTCTTTTATTAAATTTGCAGATACCGCTTCTGGGGTATCACTAGCATTAGAACTTACACTAATATTAAAAGTACCTAACTTATCTAGTTTTACGATTCTACCTTGGTTTAACTCATCTACAATATTGTGAATTAAAGACAAAATAACAGCATAACAATCACCTTCTCTTACGGTGCTTTGATTGGCTACTAAATAGGCTAAACGCTCTAAATCTGTTTTACCTGTTGCAACCGCTTGGGCATAATATTTATTCTCCGCTCCTCTATCTTGAGGATTCGACTTACTTATTGGTATAATTTTTACCATAAATATAAAAAATTTAAAAGTTGTGTTGCTTTTATAGAGGTAGCAACAAAAAACCTCTTGGGTTCCGTTTTAAAAACTCTGCAATAGTTTGCCCAACTACACACGGTTTTCGTGTAGTTTAACCAAAAACAAGATCGTTGCTTTTAGGAGTTTACAAGAAATAAATTAAGTCATGAGTTTACCAAATACAGTTTGTTGGACTGTTTTAAAAATATTAACTAAATATTTTTGGTAAGCTAAGAGAAGTATTGTAATTTTATGGTCTGAAAATGAAACTACGCACTTCTCAAAGTGTTACCGTTTACAAAACAAGTCTTAAAGCAACATCTTTAAGGCTTTATTGTTGTTGTAAATATACAGCAAAGATTTAGTTCTAAAATTGCAAATTATTAACAAAAAAACGATTTATTAACAAATAAATCACCAAAAAAAACACACAAACCACTTATTTTTAGTGTTTTAAATTTAAACCTTAAAAATACTGTCAAAAACTCAGTAAAAAAATAAAGTCAATTAAGAACTCACAACTTATTAAAGTGAACCTCTTTAAAAAAAATGATATTGCACATCGCTAAACATTTTTACATTAAAAATAAACCGGCTATTGTGCCTTTAATGACAAAGAAAAGTTGTTGTTTTAAAAAAACTGATGTACAAGGCTTCTTTTGATGCCCTTGCTAAAAATTATTCATTTCTAAAACTACCGTAACAACACCTGTAAGTAGTTGTGCATACAATGTATACTAAAAAAAATGCAGCACTACTGTTTTCCTATTTGTAAGTATTAGGATAAAATACCTAGCTGTTTTCTCGAAATTGATATCCATAGAACGTTTATTCTTTATAGATGCTAATAATGCACCTTGTAGCTTTTAGTAATCTATTGTTTGTAACCACTTAAAAAACAAAGTAGCTACATATACCCAAAATGTATCGCCATAAAAAAAGCCTCACATTTCTGTGAAGCTTTTTATCTATTTTTTAATTTTACTATTATAAAGTTCTATCTATATGTAATAATTTATTAGTTGCGTTATTATAACTTTTATATATTGTTTTGTATTGTATCAATTCGTTAAAACAATAAGGGGTTTGTATTTCGCTACCAACTATTTTATCTCCATTTGTTAGTTCAATCTTATTACAAGTGCTTGGTATGGTATCGTAATGTAAAACTGCATCTTTATAAGAAGGAACTACTATGTTTTCATTTGCTAATAAATTAGATTGACCAGAAACTCTGTCTAAAACATAAATACTAGCATTTATTGTAGTACATCCACGAGACTTTTTAACCAACTTCGTATCTACATAAAAAAAAACTTCTGATGATGGCCTACACCCTTTTTCTTCGCTTGAAAGAATTTGAGTTATATTAACTTCTTCTAAATTTAAACTACTTTTTGGTGTTGTCTTTTCAGCTTTTGAGAATGAAAAAACGCCAATTAATAGTAGCGCAACTGCTGATATTGTCTTTAGAATTTTCATAATGAGGGTTTTATTTTTTTTTATTAAGTACATATCAAAGATAAAAGATTTCTAACCTTTAAAATTTAAACTTCGGTTAATGAAACTAATCTTTAGATGAAAGGACCATTTTTATTCGTTAAGTTTCAGTATTTAAATGTATTAAAAGAATCATCTGATTCTAAAACGGAAAAACTACATGGGTGTATTTTACCCTAAAAACATAAACAAAAGTATACTATAATATTTGTATAATTATATTAAACTAATAATTTCTTTAAAGCATCTAACTCCGCTCCTAACCCTTTAAACATATAAATAATACGTATACGTTAATTAAATTACAGATCGTTATGGGTTTTGTAGTATGAATATAATTCAGTCTAAAAAAATGAGTATTGCTGGTCATCCGAGGTTATAAATCAAACTCTTATATATTTCTATACATATAGATTTATAGAAATATGGAAATACGTAATTATATATCATTTCCTTTTCTTAAATTAGAGCCTTATAAATTGCTATATTTATATCTAACCTTATTTCATTTTAATGGCTAAAAAAACCAAAAACACCTTTGAGCAAGACTTGTTTAAAGCAGCAGATAAATTGCGTAAAAACATAGATGCTGCAGAATACAAACACGTGGTACTCGGACTTATTTTTTTAAAATATATTTCTGAATCTTTTATAGAATTACACAATAAATTAGAGGCTGACGAATGGAGCGATGCCGAAGACCGAGACGAATACATTGCAGAAAACACCTTCTTTGTGCCAAAACTAGCGCGTTGGTCTCACATTCACGCACAAGCAAAATTGCCAAGCATTGGTCAGACTATTGACGAAGCTATGGAAGCGGTAGAAAAAGAAAACAAAGAACTAAAAAACGTACTACCACAAGTGTATGGTAAAGCCAATTTAGATAAAACGTCTTTGGGTGAACTCATCGATTTAATTAGTAATACCGAGTTACAAGCCGAAAACGAAAACTCTAAAGACCTTTTTGGTAGAGTATACGAATACTTTTTAGGCGAATTTGCCAATGCAGAAGGTAAAAAAGGCGGACAATTTTACACACCAAAAGCCATTGTAAAACTAATGGTAGAAATGATAGAACCTTACAAAGGGCGTGTATACGATCCTGCTTGTGGTTCTGGTGGTATGTTTGTCATGAGTGAAAAATTTGTAACCGAACATGCTGGTAACATCAAAGATATAACCGTTTACGGACAAGAAAGCAACCAAACCACTTGGAAACTGTCTCGAATGAATCTTGCCATACGTAACATAAACAGCAAGTTTGTAGCATGGAATACCGAAGGTACTTTTTTAAAAGATGCACATCCAGATTTAAAAGCAGATTACATATTAGCCAATCCGCCATTTAACCAAAAAGAATGGGGCATAGACATACTACAAGACGATGCACGTTGGCAATATGGCACACCACCCAATGGTAATGCCAATTTTGGTTGGATGCAACACATGTTATACCATTTAGCACCAACAGGTGTTATGGCAACCGTATTAGCCAATGGCTCATTAAGTTCTAATACCTCTGGCGAAGGCGATATACGTAAAACCCTAGTAGAAAACAATTTGGTAGAATGCATTGTTGCCTTACCAAAACAACTATTTTTTAATACAGGTATTCCTGCTTGTATTTGGTTTTTACGCAGAGGAAGAACAAAAACCAACGAAGTCTTGTTTATTGATGCCTCAGAAATGGGTTATCTAAAAGACCGAGTACATCGTGATTTTTCAGATGCTGATGATGAAAATAAAAAAGGAGACTTCCATGACAATGGATTAGGAGATATTCAAAAAATAACAAGAACCTACCACAACTGGAAAACCGTCACTGTAAACGAACCGTCATTGCGAGGCACGAAGCAATCTGTTTATGAGGACATCAAAGGCTACTGCAAAAGCGCAACCCTAGCACAAATACAAAAACACAACCACGTACTAACACCAGGACGCTACGTTGGCATACCAGACGAAATAGACGATGGCATCCCCTTTGAAACCAAAATGGCAGACCTAACTACCACCTTGCAACAACAAATGCAACAAGAGGAAGCCCTAAACCAAGAAATTAAAACACAACTGGCTAATATTGGGTTTCAATTATGAGTAGTGTAGATGAAAAAATGCCTGAGGGTTGGGTAAAAGATACTTTAGGTGAAGTAATTGATATTAAACATGGATTTGCATTCAAAGGTGAATTCATTACTCTTCAGTCGAATAATAAAATATTAATTACGCCAGGAAACTTCAAAGTAGGAGGAGGATTTAAAAGTAATAAGTTTAAATATTATACTGGAGATTATCCTGAAAATTATGTTTTAAAACCAAATGATGTTATAGTCACTATGACTGATTTAAGTAAAGAAGGTGATACATTAGGTTTTTCGGCAAAAGTGCCTAATGACGAAAAAGAATATCTACATAATCAAAGAATAGGTTTAATTCAATTTAAAAACTCAGATTTTGATAAAGAATACGTTTACTGGCTTTTACGAACAAAGCATTATCAAAAAAGTATCGTAAATAGTGCCACAGGTAGTACGGTTAGACATACTTCGCCATCTAGAATTCAAGAATATCAGTTTAAATACCCAGAAGACAAAAAAGAACAAAAAGCCATAGCCAACGTCTTAACCGCTTTTGATGATAAAATAGAAAACCTACGCGCTCAAAACCAAACTTTAGAGCAAACCGCACAAACTATTTTTAAAGAATGGTTTGGGTTATACCAAATTGATGATGTATTGCCTGAGGGTTGGCGTGTTGGGAAGTTGGGGGAGATAGGGACTATTGTATGTGGCAAAACACCTTCTAAATCTAAAAGTGATTATTATGGAGATGACATTCCATTTATTAAAATTCCAGATATGCATAATCAAGTTTTTATTCTAGGGGCAAATGATAATTTGACTTTAATGGGAGCAAATTCTCAAAGAAAGAAAATGATTCCTAAAAATTCTATAATTGTGAGTTGTATAGCAACTGTTGGATTAGTTTCATTAAGTACTCAAGATTGTCAAACTAATCAACAAATAAATTCAGTTATTCCAATTAATGAATTTATGAGAGAATATTTATATTTGAAACTGACTAGTTTAAGAAAATATTTAAACGATTTAGGTTCAGGAGGTACAGCAACATTAAATGTCAATACAAGTACTTTTTCAAATATAGAATTGGTTATTCCTGCAAAAGATTTTTTGATGAAATTTAATAAAATTCAAAGTCCTTTATTTGAAAAGATATTATCTAATCTTAAACAAATCCAAACTCTAACCCAAACCAGAGATACCTTGTTACCAAAGTTAATGCGTGGTGAGTTGCGTGTAAATGGGCTTAAAAAGGAATAGAAAAATAGCATATGAAGCATTACAATCTTAAAAAGCACAACCGTAAATCCATTCGATTAAAAGGATACGATTATGCACAAAACGGATTGTATTTTATTACCATTTGTATACAAAAACGGGTTTGTTTATTAGGCAATATTATTAATGAAACATTAGAAACCAACAATGCCGGTAAAATGATTGATAAATGGTATTGGGAATTGGAAAATAAATTTCCAAATATAAAATGCCATGCACATATTGTAATGCCCAACCATTTTCATTGTATTATAGAAATCGTACATAACGTAGGGGCTGACCTATGTGTCCGCCCTAATACTAATACCGACCTACGTGTCCGCCCCAATACCGACCTACATGTCCGCCCCAATACCGCAAACAAAAACAAACCAATACCAACCAAAAACGATTTGGAAACAAATGATAATGCTTTTGTTTCAAATGTAAACGTTCCTGTTTCGAACAAAAACGTTCCGGTTTCGAACAAAAACGTTCCGGTTTCAAATGTAAACGTTCCGTTTTCTAATGCTAACGTTCCTATTATGGGCGAACACATAGGTTCGCCCCTACATGTGGTGGTGCAATGGTTTAAAACCATGACAACAAACGAATACATACGTAATGTTAAAACCAATAATTGGCAACGTTTTAATGGTAAATTATGGCAACGTAACTATTGGGAACATATCATTAGAAACGAAAAATCGTATCAAAATATATCGGAATATATTATGAACAATCCCACAAAATGGATTGCAGATAAATTAAATCCTAATAACATTTCAAATTAAATTGCTAAATAAAAAACAATCAGAACATGCATAAACTTTCAGAAGATAGCATAGAACAATCTTTTATAGACCAACTAATTGGTCAAGGATATACCTATCATTATGGTCCAGACATTGCACCTTATAGCGACAATCCGCAACGCGAAGGTTTTGAGTCTGTGTTGTTAGAGCAGCAGTTAAAAAATGCCTTACGTCATTTAAATCCAAACGTTCCAGAATCGGCACGCGTAGAAGCGTATCATAAAATCATCAACTTAGGTACACAAGATTTAATGGAAAACAACGAGCGTTTCCATACCTTATTAACCAATGGTGTAACGGTTGAGTATCACAAAGAAGGCAGAACAAAAGGGATTAATGTAAGGTTGTTAGATGTAGAAAACCCAGAGAATAACCAGTTTTGGGTAGTAAACCAATTAGTAGTTAAAGAAAACAACAACGAAAAACGTTTTGATGTTGTTATTTATATCAACGGATTGCCATTGGTATTCGTAGAGCTTAAAAATGCAACCGACGAAAAAGCCACTATAAAAAAAGCATATACCCAAATACAAAATTATAAAACCGCTGTACCAAGTATTTTTTATTACAATAGCATTTGTGTAATTAGTGATGGTATCGATGCTAAAACCTCTAGTGTGTCTGCACCTTTGTCGCGTTTTTTATCTTGGAAATCGCCAACACCAAAAGTAAAAGACCCTAGAACGGAATTACAAATTCTAACAGAGTACATGCTTAACAAAAAAACAGTGGTAGAATTGATACGCTACTGTACCGTTTTTGAGCAAGAAGAAAAAAAGGATGATAAAACTGGTTTAATCTTTCAAATAAAAATTAAAAAGGTAGCAGCTTATCATCAATACTACGCAGTACAAAAAGCAGTAGCACAAACCATACGTGCTACAGGAAACATGCCCTCCTCTAATTTCTCCCAAAGGGAGAATAAAAATATTAATTACAGAGGTAATTACATGTTTTCGGGTTTGTTAAAAACTGCAAGAGAATTCAGAAAAAAAGGAACACCCGTAGAAAAAACACTTTGGGAAGTATTAAGAAATAGGCAAGTTCTAGATTTGAAATTTAGAAGACAGCATCAAATAGGTGACTACATTGTAGATTTTTATTGTAATGAATTAAAGTTAATTATTGAATTGGATGGTGATTATCATTTTACAGAAACACAACAACTTAAAGATAAGAAAAGAGAAGCTTATTTAACAAAAATAGGTAATACCGTAATTAGGTTTAAAAACGAAACCGTTGATAATAATATTGAAGAAATATTATTAAAAATTAAGGAAATTAAAGATGTTAAATCTGGTTTCTCTCCCGCTGGGAGAGACGGAAGTGAGGGCTATGGCAATCGAAAGATTGGTGTAGTGTGGCATACACAAGGTTCTGGTAAGTCTTTATCTATGGTGTTTTATAGCGGACAAATAGTAACGCATCCGCAAATGGAAAATCCTACTATTGTGATACTTACAGATAGAAACGATTTAGACGACCAATTATTTGCAACCTTTGGTAATTGTAAAGAATTGTTGCGTCAAACACCAGTACAGGCAGAAAGTAGAAACCATATTAAAGAATTGTTACATGTATCTGGCGGAGGCGTTATTTTTACCACCATTCAAAAATTCTCACCAGAAGAAGGTAATGTATTTGAAACCATTTCTGAAAGAACAAATATTGTTGTGGTTGCAGACGAAGCACATCGCAGTCAATACGGATTTACAGGACGTTTGGTAGAAACTGACGAAGGCTCAGAAATTAGATATGGTAATGCCAAATATTTGCGAGATGCCTTACCCAATGCGTCCTACATAGGTTTTACAGGAACCCCCATAGAAAAGGAAGACAAATCTACACCAGCAGTTTTTGGGGAGTACATTGATGTGTACGATACTAAACAAGCAGTAGATGATGGTGCAACAGTACCTATTAGTTACGAGTCGCGTTTGGTAAAAATTAAACTCAACGAAGAAGTTACGAAATCTATAGATGCAAAAATAGATGACATAGAAGACACCACCGAAGCACAAATAGAAAAAGCAAAAAAGAAAAGTGCTGCTATAGAAAAAATTATTGGTAAAGAAGACCGATTAAAAGATATTGCTACAGACTTAGTATCGCATTTTGAAGCACGCCAAAAAGTCTTTGAAGGTAAAGCCATGATAGTGGGTATGAGTCGTACCATTTGTGCAAAACTCTACAATCAGATTATTGCTTTACGTCCAGATTGGCATCATGATGATTTAGATAAAGGCGCTATAAAAGTAATCATGACAAGTACTAGTGATGACGATGCTATCTTACAACCACATCATACCACTAAAACACAACGTAAAGCATTAGCTGCAAGTATAAAAGACCCAAACGACCCGTTACAAATGGTGATTGTTAGAGACATGTGGCTTACAGGTTTTGACGCACCAAATTTGCATACTATGTATATTGATAAAAAGATGCAAGGTGCTAATTTAATGCAAGCCATAGCACGTGTAAATCGTGTGTATAAAGACAAGCCAGGTGGTTTAATTGTAGATTATATTGGTATTGGGCAAGACTTGCGTAACGCCATGGCTACGTATTTGCAAAGTGGAGGCGAAGGCACACCTATTGTAGATATTAAAGAAGCGATTGCAGGCATGTTAGAAAAGTTTGAAGTGGTAGAGCAACAGTTTCATGGCTATGATTATAAGGCTTATTTCGCATCAGAAACCAATATAAAACTGCAAATACTACTAGGTGCACAGAATTTTATATTACAAACAGAAGATTTAAAAAATAGATTTTTAAAAGAAGTTACCCTTTTATCTAAACTGTTTGCCATGTCTATTCCGAGTCCGCAAGCAGATAATATAAAAGATGAAGTTGCCTTTTTTCAGGCAGTAAAAGCACGTATCAATAAATTTACAGGAACAAGCACAAAATCTGACTACGAAGTAGAAACTGCCATTAAACAAATTGTAGACGATGCACTATCTAGCGAAGGTGTAATTGATGTTTTTGAAGCAGCGGGAATCAAAGCACCATCTGTAGGTATATTATCTGACGAGTTTTTGTTAGAAGTAAAAAACATGCAACAGAAAAATGTAGCTTTTGAGTTGCTTAAAAAGTTGTTAGCCGATGAGGTTAGCGTGCGAAAAACAAAAAACATAGCACAAGGAAAACGATTTTCTGAAATATTAGAATCTGTTGTAAAACGTTACCATAACAATCAAATAGATTCGGCGCAAGTATTAGCAGAACTCTCTGCAATTGCAAAAGATATGCGTTTAGAAGACCAAAAGAGTACAGATTTAAACTTAACACCAGAAGAGTATGCTTTTTACAGTGTTCTAAAAGAAAATAGTTCTACTAGCTTTTTGAAAGATGATAAAATGAAAGAACTGATTCATACCATTGTTGATGTGATTAGAAAAAATGCCACAGTAGATTGGAGTAAACGAGATGATGTAAGAGCTAAATTAAGACTAACGGTTAAAAAGATTTTAATGCGTTATGGGTATCCGCCAGATGTTGCAAAAATGGAAGCGGATAAAGTTTTAGCACAAGGAGAAAGTTTGGCAGAGATGTTTTCTAAAGAGTAAAGAAATGGGATTGAAAAATTATTAACATTTTAAATATAACTTCTCTACAATTAACTATTCTAAAAAAAAGGTTTAAGTAATTATGAAAGATAAAAAAAGACCTTATAGTAGGTTAGAAATTGATAAAGTATTTAATAAATTAAAAAAGCTTTGTACTAAAAATACAAAGCTTTTTTAGTATTTGAAAAATAAGCTATAAATAATAAGCTATTTATGGTGCCGTAGCCTTATACATCGTAGCAAAACTTGGTGAAGAAATACTGTAATTACTTTCTGCGGATAAAAAAGCAGCTTGCCCTTTCTTTAAAACTAAAGAAACAGCTCCTTCAGAAACTTCTGCTTCTCCTTCAATAACAATTAAAACTTGTGCTGTTTGTGCTATTGATTGATATTTAACTTCTGGTTTAAGTACGATTTGACTCAATTCGAAATCTGGCGCAGGACTTTTATAGATACGCTCTATACCATCTTCTTGCAATTCTCCTAACATAATATTAGGATGCGTTTCTTCAAAAACAACATGTTTTAACAACTCTGGTACATCTACATGTTTGGGAGTTAAACCACCTCGTAAAACGTTATCAGAATTCGCCATTAATTCCATATTCTGACCTTCTAAATAGGCGTGAGGAATACCAGCATCTTGAAAAACCGCTTCTCCTTTATTAGCCTTTACGATATTAAAAAAGTAAATGGAATAAATTCCTTTATCTAAAATGGTAGTGTCTTCTGCAGCATCTACTGCTTTTGCTGCCCAATATCCTGGATTGGTTCTATCTAATTTACCAGCTTTGTACAGTGGTAATAAACGATCTACTAAAGGTTGTAATATGTTATTAGTTTCTTCTGTAGTTTGCTCCATTACTTGTTTGTAAAGACCAAAATATCCTTTTTCTTCAAAAACAGTTACAAGAGGATTGAATTCTGGAATCGTTTTTAAAACCTGAATTAACTTCTCTTTTGGTAAAAAACCATGTAACAACCAAAACTCACTAAGAGCCACCATTATTTCTGGCTTGTGGTTATCATCTTTATAATTTCTATTCTTTGCGGTTAAAGGAATTCCTTGTTCATTTTCGAATTTAAATCCTTTTTCTGCTTCTTTTTTAGAAGGATGCACCTGAATAGACAACATGTCGTTAACATCTAACACCTTGAATAAAAAAGGTAATCGACCAAACTTATCAGCTATTTTAGTTCCTAATACCTTGGTAAGATTTGCATTTAAATAAGCGTCTAAAGGTGTACTACCTTCTGATGACTCTAACATTGAAGGTGCATTTACATGTGCTCCAAGCCAATATTCGGCTCTTGGTTCCTCACTTACTTGTTCACCTAATAATTCAGAAATATATGCAGTTCCTCCCCAAGCATAATTTTGAATTTTTCCTTTTAATCTCCATATTTTATCTGTCATGTCTTTAACTTTCTATTTTTAAGCTTTCAAATTTAGTTTTACTTTTTAAAAGTATTTCATTATTTTAATACCCCATTGTACATTCTGATTTCAGAAAAAAAATATTCATCTTACTAAAAACCTGTAAATTAATGCAACTACAAATCATTTACAATAAACAACTTAACCGCAACTTATAAAAGAATATTGGAAGTTTCAAGAAAAACATCAAAAAACCAACTTTTAACCAATCAAATGCAACACCAAAGTTGAGTGATTTAGAACTGATTCGTTTAAATTGATTGATATGATATTATAGAAAAAGAATAGAACCCCCTTACAAAACCTATAGAAAACAAAAAACCTTCACATTTCTGTGAAGGTTTAAGTGAGCCCTGAAGGATTCGAACCTTCGCTAGGTTTATTAGTATTTATAGTACTTACCTGTTATTACTTTTGTTGTGTATGCCTAAATGTGTGCCTAATTAGTTATAACATAAATGAAATTTCAATGCTAATAACTGTTAATTCTAAAAAAGCAAGTGACTCTCTAATTTTTATAATCTTTGAAATAGATAAATCAGTATTTGATATATTCTTAAAACTTAACTTAATATAGTCTGCTTTACTTTCCAAAATATAGCTTAATATTCTTTTATTTAACTCTTCAAAACTATAACTTAAAGAAAGTTCTTGATAATTTGAGATGTTAATTTCTATTATATTATTTTTTATTTGTTGTTTAAAAATTAATTGATTCATATATAGGTTTTATTGATTAGATTATTTAGTTTTATGCCTGCTATAAAAAATTAAATGAAAAATACCTTATTATTCAAAGATTTGAATTTTCCTCCTACCTATAAATATAGTTCGGATTCAAATCATATACCTTTAGAATTTTACGAAGACACTTTTCCTATTGCCAAAACAATAGATTTATTATTAGGATATTTTAGCTCTAATGCTATTAAAGTTTTATCAAAAAGTTTTGCTGAATTTATTTATAACGGGGGTAAAATGAGATTAATTACAAATCATTTCCTAAGTGAAAATGATTTTGATAACTTATTAGATAACACAGAGATTAATAATGAAGATAAAATTATTGATATTTTCAAAAACCTTGAAGATTTAGAAAAGAACTTAAGCAAAGAGGGACAACACTTTTTTGATTGCCTAAAATTTCTTTTAAAAAAGAAAAGGTTAGAATTAATTCCAGTAAAATTTAATGGATTTGATTTAGCACATTGTAAAAAAATGATTCTTTTTGATGGCAAGGATTATATATCAACTGATGGAAGTATAAATTTCACTTTATCAGCATTAATAAAAAATTCAGAAAGCTTTCAATTAGATGCTCCTTGGGTAAGTAATGTAAGTAAAGAAAGGATTGAAGAGGAAAAGGTAAACTTTGAAAAAATTTACAGTAACCAACATCCTAATTATAAACAAATTGATAAAAAAGAAATAGAAAAAGTTATTTCTAATATTGGAAATGATAAAAACATAAGAGACTTATTAGATGATTCCATTAAATTAGGAAGCGATTCATACAGTAAAAAAGTCAATTTTATCTTAACCAAAAAAAAAGAAAGATTTAATACTTTAATAGAAAAAATAGATAACACCCCTAAATTCCCTTTCCCTCAAGGTCCTAGAAAATATCAAAAAGATGCTTATAATGAATGGGTAAAAAAAGACTACTCTGGTGTATTTGCTATGGCAACTGGTACAGGTAAAACAATTACATCTCTTAATTGTTTATTAAACTTATATAAAGAAAGTGGTAATTATAGAGCTATAATTCTAGTTCCATCAATTGCTTTATTAAATCAATGGGAAGAAGAAGTAAAATCTTTTAATTTTAAAAAAATACTTAAAGTTGGAGGCGGAAACAATTGGGAAAAAGACTTAGCAAACTACTCAAGTAATTATTCTTGGGGTTTGAAAAATGATTTAATAATCATATCAACTTATGGAAGTTTTGTTCTAGATAGGTTTCAAAAATTATTTCAAAAAATACAAGAAGACTTTTTATTAATTGCTGATGAAGCTCACAATATGGGAGCAAACAATATACAGAAGAAACTTAAAGATGTAAAAGTTAATAAAAAGATTGGGCTTTCTGCTACTCCTAAAAGAATATATGACCCTGAAGGTACTTTAGCTATTGATTCATTCTTTAAAGACACACCTCCTTACACCTATAGTTTTGGAATGGCAAAAGCTTTAGAGTTTGGATTCTTAACAGGATATAAATATTACCCATTAATTGTTGAATTGAGTGAGTGTGAGTTTGAAGAATATACTGAAATCTCTAAAAAACTGCTAAAGTTTTTTGATTTTGACAAAGGTAAATTTAGAGATGACCCTATTGTAGAAATATTACTACTAAAAAGAAAAAGTATTATACATAAAGCAACAAACAAACTAGATCTTTTTAGTTCAATTATTAAAGAGCTTATAAAAAATAAAAAAAATAAATTTGTTTTTGCATATATCCCAGAAGGAAACACCACAAACAATGATGGTGACACTGTTAAAATACTAAATGAATACCTTAAAAGGATACACAATAATTACCCTAAACTAAAAATGAATTCATATACTTCAGAAGATCAAAATTTAGAAGAAGTACTAAGAGGATTTGAAGATGGTAAGATAGAAGTTTTATTTGCCATGAAAATGCTTGATGAAGGAGTAGATGTACCAAGGGCTGAAGTTGGAATTTTTGCTAGTAGTACGGGAAACCCTCGTCAATTTATTCAAAGAAGGGGTAGATTGCTCAGAAAACATAAAGACAAAGCTTTTGCAACTATTTATGATATGGTAGTTATACCAAGATTAGAAAGCAATTTAGGAGAGCTTTTTAACATAGAAAAAAATCTTGTTAAAAATGAATTAAATAGAGTTGCATATTTTGCTAGTTTAGCTATGAATTTCTATGATTCTAAAGAAGCTTTAAATGATGTATGTCAAAAGTATGACTTAGATTTAGATACAATAATAAATGAATTATAAAAATAAATGGAAAGAGACCAAATTTTAAAAGAAATACTTTCTGATTCAGAATTGATGAAAAAGTATAGTATAAATAAACAAGAACTAGATACATTAACCACTACACCTTCTGGTCCTTATAGTAAAAAAATAATTGAAGTATTATCTGTAATCATTAATGAAAATGATAATCACCTAAACACTACTATGATTTATAAAAAATTAAAAAACGTACACAATATTTAAACACATATGGCATCAATAATAAATAGTATATCCTTCAAGAATTTTTTCAATTACTATGGAGATTATGATACAACAAGATATGAGTTTGAAGACGGTGTAAATATAGTAGTAGCTGATAATGGAGCTGGAAAATCTAAATTTTTTAATGCTTTTTTATGGCTATTCTATGATCAAGTTTTGGATTCAGATGATAAAAAGAAAAAGAATGTAAAAGATTTTGCTGTTAAAATCATCTCTGATAAAGCTAAAAATGAAACCTCTATTGGAGAGCAAGTACAAACAGGAATCAAAATAGAATATTCTACTGGCAGATATAAATACCAAATAACAAAGTCTTTTACTGCTACAAGAATAAGTGAAAAACTAACAGATTTTGATAGTTGGCAAATAACAATAGATGATATTGAGGTAGACAAAACAGACCATGTTTTACCTAAATACAAGCCTGTTTATGATGCTGAGGAAAAACAAAAAGTAATAAGTCAACTTATACTACCTACCTTAAGACAATACTCTTTCTTTCAAGGGGAAGAAGTAGATAAGATGATTGATTTTAGTAAAAAATCAAGTATTGAAGATGCTGTAAGAACATTAACTAATATTAGTAAATATGAAGACATTGCTAACATTGTTAAAGACATTGCTTTAAAGGCTGAAAAAGACTTAAATAAGCAAACTAACGCAACTAGTGAACATAATGACAGATTAAATAAAGCTATTGTTGTTAAAAAAGAATTACAAGAAAAACTAATTCAAGAATCAGAGAAGTTAACAGAATTTAATACTTTATACGAAGCTGCTGAACAGGAAAAAAATGAGTTAGAGCAAAACTTTGCTAATGCAGAAAAAAGGAAAGAATTAGATGATAAAATCTCTGATAAAAACAGAGTTTTAAAACGTGTAAAAGATGACTATGATACTTTTCTTGATGGAATAAACAATAGGTTCTTTGATGGTAATTTTTCATGGATCACCTTAGGGTTTGAAGACTCCATAAATGATTTTAAAAATAACATTAAAGAATTCAGACAAAAAAGATACGAGAAAAGAGCTCTACAAAATGCAGCTGAAAATCCTAACGATTACTTTACAATGCTACCTGTTAACTCTCCTGATGCTGTTACATTAGATCAGATGATTGAGGATAAAAAGTGCTATGTATGTGATAGAGATGCTGAAGTAGGCTCAGATGCGTACAACTACTTATTGAAGCTAAAAAACAGACCTAATGAAAATAACACTAAAAAAGAGTTTGTTAAAAATGATCTGGAAGACTTTTTTGGAAATCTTCAGTTAAATGCAGCGCCTTTTTTAAACAAATTTGACTCTATACCCTCTAGTGTTTTAAGAACCAGAGAAAAAGAACTAGAGTTAAAACAAAGACTGGACAAGTTAAGTTCAGAATTAAAAGCTTTAAAATCTCAACGAAAAGACATTTTAATTGCAGGTACAGAAGGTGAAGGTGTAGACAATGCAACAACTATTATAAACCAGTATAAAGGGTCTATAAGAAGAATGGAGCAAGCTTCTTCAAGAATAGAAAGACTTCAAGATACCATTAAAAGCTTAAAAACACAGATTATTAATACTGAGAAGGAAATAACAAATCTACGTCCTAAAGATATCCCTGAAGGTTTCACTGTTAACTATGAAATAAGTAAAGATCTAGTTGAAGCTACATTACAAGCTAAGGAGCGTGTATTTGATAAAATGGTTAGTCTATTAGAAGACCATGCAAACAAACATTTTCAAAGCTTAATTAAATATAATGACATTAAAGGAGGTGTTTTAAGATTTCAAAAATCTCCTTCTGGTGGAATATCTTTAGATTATATAGATGAATTAGGTAACGATGTATCTGGAGCTTCTGAAGGTTTCCAAAGAATGAAGAAATTTGCAGTGGTTATGTCTATCATATCAGCTAACACATCTCAATACAATTACCCTTTATTAGCTGATGCACCTTTATCTGCTTTTGGTAAAGCTTTTAACAAAGGATTCTTTGAAGCAATACCAGATGTATTCCCACAGAGTATTATTTTGGTTAAAGACCTTTATGACAAAGACTCAGAAGACAAACTAACAGACTTAGGGCAGCAACTAATAAAAAGTGATGTTATTAAAACATTTTACCTAAATGAAGTAGATGAAGAATCTTCACAAATAGAAAGAACTACTAAAATTGAAAGAAGAAAATAATGAATAGTCAAGAATTCAAATCAAATTTAGTCTCAAAAAGACCTAGATATGCTAACAGCAGAATACCTTTACTTGAAGCATTAGCCAACAAAGGTTCAAGATCATCAGAATACAGCCAATTTGGACCTATATATGAGCTTTATATTTATGCTATGATGACAGGCATAAAAAAGAAAAGACGCTTACCTCTACCACCCAGAAATCTTACTTCAGATTTTTTAGAAATTGGTAAATGGAAAAGAGATTCATCTTTAGTAGATTTTTTGTTAATGGTAATTTTTACCCAAACGGATGATTTAAACATTAACTGGAATGAGTTAGAAGACATGGAAGAAGACCAATTAAATAAAGTAATCTCTGATGTTGTTACTCTTATTGAAGAATATGCTAATGGTGGTCTTGAGTATCTAGAAAACCTTTATGAAAAAGGAGAGTTAGAAAACTCTCATTATATGTTTATTGATATTTATAAAAATAATTTTTAAAAAAGAATGAGCAAAATAAAAAAAATAAAAGTTACTCAATCTGACACATCCAAAGAGTATTACAGTGTGCACTCAATTCAAAAATTGAACTCTGAATTTGATACTAATGTATTTGCCGCTACTGTTCCTATAATTGAATTGTTCAACAATAGAGATATTATTTTAGTTGAAGATTTAAGAGGAGATGCTAGATGGGGAATGAATAAGGTTATCCAAAGAAATATCTCTAAAAAAAGAGTAAAAGAAATAAAAAACGAATATCTTAACTCCAGCAACAGGTTAATAAAATTTTTTCCAGCAATTACAGTTGTTTTACTACCTAAATCCGAAGGAGAACCAAGACAAAGCTTCTCAATGAATGATAAAGGTTTCAATCAAATTGATTTCATAAATATTGATAAACAGTATGAAGGAGAAGATTACATTATGAATCTGCCGGTTTCAATATCCTGGGATAAAAACAAAATTTCTGCTTTAGTTATTGATGGTCAACACCGAGTAAGTGCTATTAGAGAGTATTATAAAGGGAAAAATGAAAACACATACAAAAATGTTAGCATTCCTGTATCTTTTGTGATTTTCAAAAATGATCCTAAAATAGATCTAATTCAGGCTACAAGAGCCCTTTTTATTGATGTAAATAATACTCCAAGACTTGTTTCTGAGGAAAAATTAATTTTTATTGATGATCGAAATATTCAAAGGAGAATTACTGCCAAAATTCTTGGTGCAAATGACCCTGGAAATCAGGAAGAAGATGTTTATCAAAAAATGCTTGGTGATGAAAACTTTTTTCTAAATAACACAAATTTTATTAACAGATATTTTCTAGAAGAGTCTGGTAAGGATGATGAGGAGCATCGTGGGTTTTTATCCAATCACAATTCATTATTCCCTTGGGAAGTATCAAACATTATGACTATTCACAAGAATATATTAGCTAATATATTCCTAAAGCATGTTGAAGCAGATAAAACGAGAGATATTCGAAGTATTGCGAAACAATTAAGTTCTTCAATTTTAGATGAGATAGAATCTACTGAATCTGTTGAAGAATTATCTGAAAGTAAAACTCAGAAATTACTAAACAGACTAAGATCTAATGGTTTGTCAGTTAGCGAATTAGAAATATTTAACAACCTTATAATATTAAGAAAAAGACACCTTGAAGAATTACAACAAGCTCAGCGAGACTTTATGACTGGTAGTGTTGCAGATGAAGATGAAACAACAGATCTTGAAGAATTTAAGCGAGTTTTATCAAATATATACAATCAAGATTGCTCAAAAGACACAGCTTTTGAAATTAGCTCTAATGAAATATCTAATTTACTAAATGAGACTTGTGCTATATATGTCAATTTTATAGTGGAAGTTTACAATGGTCTTTGGTTCACAAAACAAATCAAAAATTCTATAATAGAACATGAAAAAGAGGATCGAACTTTAATTTTCAATTTTATACTTTCAACTCATGAAAAACTAAAAATTGACAATAATATAAGACAAAGAAAAGATAAGGTTGACAGACTAATAAGTAATTTCTTTAGTGAATACGATGAAGTTCCAAATGACAAAAAAGATGTAATTCAAAATTGGTCTAATAAATTATCGGATGATCTTGATTCAATTTTATTAAAAAAAATAGTTGGTCAAGAAATGTTGTTCATATATCTAACTGAGTTAAACCCGAAACTATCATCAATAAATTTAACTGATTCTATAGAATTTATTAATTCACTTGGAGTAAACGGTTTCTTCAATTCAAATAGTGGTATTGAAGTTACATTTTTTAATATGGAAGAGTTTAAAATAGAAAATTTTAACCCATGGTCAGAAATTATTATGAAAAATAAAAGTATGAAACCAGGCCTTATAAATGCCAAAAAAGGTGCTGATCTTATTTTATTTATTCAAAACAGATGGACAAATCGTAAAAATACTTCAGGTGGTAATTTGAGAAAATTAGACAAAATTCAAAAGTCTTACGGTATTGAAATATTATCTAGTATAGCTAAAGATGACCAAGGTACTTTATTCAAAATGTATACCCAAACTAAAGATTTTAAGGAGTTTGACAAATATCTAACACCAAACGAAATAGAAACTATTAAAGAAAAGTTTGATTCTCAAGAATTATTATCTCCAAGAGCTATAGCTGTTTTAGGAAAATTTTATGGCGGACTTGCATTAGAACAAATTATAAATCACATTAGTAAAATATTAGAAAATGAAACTTTATAAATATAGAGGCTTTAAAAAAGATAGCGAGGAGAAGCACTGGACAAAAAGAATAATATCAGAGCAAGAGTTATTTTTTAGCAGCATCAAAGCTTTCAATGATCCTTTTGATGGTAAAGTCAAACTAAAATTTGATGGTAAGCTTAATGAGATTATAGCTGCGCAAGCAAGAGTACAATACACCAATAAGCTTGTAAAAAAAGAAAAGCATCAAGGTATAACTATGAATGATGCATTCACATTAGTTAGCAGTCGAATTACTTCTGAGGTAATTGAGAATTCAGAATTTAAAGATAATCTTGAAAAAAGAGTACAGTCAATTCATGATTCAAAGGGTGTGCTAGCTTTAAGTGCTATTCCTGACAATATTCTGATGTGGTCTCATTATGCAGATAATCATTATGGAATTTGCTTTGGATTTGAATGGAGTAAAGAAACAGAAGTTTTCGGTAATTATAAAAAAGTTAAATATCAAACTCATTATGATGAAGTTTGGTCATGGTTACACACAGATAACGAAATAGTAGAAGGTATAATTTTTAACAAATCTATTGATTGGAATTATGAAAAGGAATTTAGAATTGTAATTGATAATATTGAAGCTGTTAAATTTGATAAATTAAATTTAACAGAAATAATATTTGGATGTAAAACTAACTCAACAGATATTGATGAAGTAATTGAGTTAGTAAAACAATACGAGTTAAATGTCAAATTCAAACAAGCTAAAATTGATGTAAACACCTATACTTTAAATATTGAGGACTATAATATTGAATAGCCTGATTATAAATTCAAGCTATTCAAATGAGATGTATTAATTATCTAAAACTAATAATCCTTCTTGGATTTTCTCAACCAAAAAATCAAAGCCATCAATATTAGATCTTTGATTTAGTTCTTCATTTAGTAATTGAAGTCCATCATCAATATGCATTTTAATATATTTAGGGAGGTCTTTATCTGTAATATGAATGCCATAATGTAAAGCAACCATACCTAAATAATAATCTAAATAATCACCAAAAAGCACCGCTTTAGAGTAATCTTTTCCACCTGAGTTTTGTATATCTTCTAACTTTAAAACTCTATCTTGAGACAGAGAATGTGCTAATGCAATTCTAGAAATTATATTTTCTGTCCCAAGATTAAGTCTACGTGTTAGTTTAGATACAACCTCTTTATTTTCTTTACTGGTTCTAATATGTGTAAACATCTTTTTCTTTTTTAAATTCTTTAAATAAATTATTTACACGAGTAGAGATGATCTCAGACCCATTTTCAGTATTATGTATTAAGAAGACCTTATTCAAATTAGGCTTTAAAAGCTCATACTCTGCTTCAGATAGCTCTTTTTCCAATAAAGGAAACAGTACTACTTGTTCTGAAATAGAAGGATAAAACTCCTTGATTATGTTTTTAGAGTGGTACTTATCAAACTTCTGTAAAGGGCTATCAATAAAAACAGGAAACTTAATTCCAGATTCATCAACAAGTGCTTTCAACAAGGCTGTTGCATAAAGCTGTTGCTCTCCCTTAGACAAAGAATCCTTATCTATTACCTGTCCTTTTTTGTCTAATAAGTCAATATCCATAACATCATCTATAATGTTAACTCTAACATTAGAAATGAAATCTTTTTTATGCATCAACTTCCTTAAACCTAAAGAAACAGATTTCTGTAAGGAATACTTTTTATCTTCCTTGATTCTTTTAATTAACTCATTAATCTTAACTAAAAGCTTCTGAGTAACATCATACTTCTTTTTATCCGTTTCAACTAAATTAAAGTTCTTCTCATATTCAGATCTCACTTTTTTATGTGAAGTTAGTTTCAATCTTAATCCCCCAACTTCCTCTAAAAGATTATTCTTTTCATTTAAAAAATCTTCAATTTTAGTATCAGCATTAGTCTTTTCATCTCTAAACTGTCTAGCTAAATGATTGTCTTTTCTGGCTTCTCCTTGCTTAATTTTTTTATTAGTTCTACTAAGTAAAGCTCGAGTAATTTTCTCTTCTTTAACAATAGCATTAAACTGACTTAAAAAAGTTGTTTTAATATTATTATAAATAGCTTCAAACTCTCTAAACGATTCTTCACTAAACTCAAGATAAACTTTGCCAACTTTAGATTTTGAGTCTTTTTTCTTGAACTTAGATTTTATTGAATTGCTTATAGCTTTTTCTATTTTATCTTTAATGGAAGGATCTAAACTTAATAAGTCTTGATTAGCCAGAATGCTTGTTGAAAAAGACTCTAATTCCTTCTTTAAAAGCTTTTCTGTTAAAGCACCATATAAATCATCATTCTCTAACACAAGTTGATTATACAACTTACCGAGATTTTTACCAGCTATTACAAGAGGTGTAAGGTCTAGTAATTTTCTTAATTCTTGCTTTATACTGACAGATTCTTCCTTTAAATTATCACGCTTAGACTTTAATTCTTTTAATTCTTCTAACGTTATAGAATTACCTTCACGAATCAATTTTTCTTGTAATGAATCACTTTCAGATTTTAAAATAACGAGATGCTTATCTATTTCATCTTGTTTATCTTGATTATGATTGATTAGCTTTTCTAATTCTTCTTCTTCAGATAGTAACTCTTTAAGCTTATATTCTTCAAGGTCTGAAACACCTCTTCTTCTAAGCTTTGTTAAAAGTGATTCTAAGTTGTTTTTAAGTTCTTCATATTTTTTTATACCTAAAACTTCAGAATATGCTTTACTTAAACTTCTTAATTCAGCTTTAGACTTTGCTTCCGCAAGTGACACTATTTTTTCAGCATCAAAAAAGAAGAACTTTGCAATCTCTCTAGGCAAGATAAAATCATTAATAAAAACCTCAAAACCTACATCTTTAGTCAACTCATTTTCATCTCCATCTATAAGAATTTGTAATGTTTCTTGCTGCGTTTTTAAACTATAAGTTCTTATAATATTTACAGTTCTACAAGGTATTGCAGGAATTAATAAATCTTGTAATTCAACCTCCACAGAAAAAGTAGTTTCTGATGATTCATCTTTACTGTCCTTATTCACTAAAGACAACAAGTAATTATCATAACCTCCTATATTTTTAATATCCTTTTTATACTTATCCTCAACTTGAGTCATTAGTTTTCCATAAAAACACCAAATTAAAGAGGTTAAAAATGTTGTTTTACCAAAACCATTTTTACCTGCAATAATACTTATGTTTTTATCTCCTTTAGCCGCAAGGTTCAATTCATTTTGTCCCTTATATATCCTAAAGTTATTTAGTTTTATTTTACTTATTTTCATAATTGATTTTCATTAACAAAAGACTCAATTCTATTTTCAACATCATTATGCAATCCATATTTAGAAATCATAAGAGTCTTTGTTTCTTGAAGTGTTATTAAATTATCTATTAAATGATAATATGAAGCATCTTCTTTACAAACCTCTTTTAAGATTCTTCGTTCTGTATCATCTAATGATTTGATATTATTAGTACTAATATCTTTATTATATATTTTCTTATAAATTTCACCAACAGTGAAATCAAATTCTAACTTTCTATTCCACATTACCTGAATAGCAATCAACTCTTGATTAGTAATTAATGTAATATGTGGTCTTTCTTTTTGTAGCTCTTTTTGAATCGTCAATAATTCTCTCAATAATCTAGATCTATATTCTGCTTTATAATATCCTTGATTATGACCATCCTCTGTTACTGCTTTTTGACCATTTATTCTTATTGGCATTCTATTTTCACTAATATTTCTATTTTCAACAAGGTTATTTCTAAACTCTAAAAGAGGTTGCATCCAATGTTGACCATTTTCAATTAAAGCTGTCATTGACTTATCTTGTTTTACAACAGTACAAGTCCAACATCCAAATCTACTTTGACCACATGAGGAATGCGTTTTATTTGTAACCACAGTTGGGCACTCATAATCATCTGCACTTGCATCTGAATATATCTGAAATAAAATGGAATTATCAAATCCCCAAGGTGATTTAACGGTATTAATTATATACCAAATTTCTTCTAAAAGAAGTTCTTTTATTGGGGCATAAACATAAGTATTTGCATTTGTATTATGCTTAGAAAGTCTTCTACCTTCAACTTCATGCTTACGCATAGATCTTTCTCTAGTAGCGCTTTCCTCATACCTTGTACCAAGTAGAACAATAGCTTCTCCTTTTTCATCAATTTGCTCTAAAAGAAAATTAGACGTTGGTTTAATTTTAAGCTTATCTGTACACCATCTAAAAGTATTATTAGGCACAGGATAACCTTTTCCAATTACATTAATCCAAAAGGATTCTTCTAATTTAGGAACTGTTTTTTTTACTATAATAGGAATTCCTTGGTCTCTAGCTCCTTCTTCAACTTTTACTAACACGTCATCAATGTAACTTGATATAATTGGATTCTCAACCATCGTATCATTACACACAACATAAACTGGTCTTTTTAATTGATATGGAAACGGCAAAGTTTCTTTTATTCTTTGTAATGCAATCCACACTAAAGTAAGCAACACAGTTGAATCTTTACCTCCACTAAACCCTATAATCCATGGTCTATCTGATTTATCAGCGTATGTATATTGATCAATAATCTCTGAAATTATCGTCTCTACTTTTCTACTTTTTATTTTTATCATAATATTTTATAATCTTTCAAAATTAATCATATTAACTATCTTAGCCAACCTGCAGGATTTTTATTATTAATTTAATTATTAACATGTATTTTTACATTAAAATTTAAGTTCAATGTCTCAAAATTTAAAATGGCTTTCAAGTAAGGACGCTCAAAAAATAGCCAAAATTAAGAGCTGTGATTTAATGCACTATAGAGTTCAAGGAAAACTTGAATTCGAAAAAAGAGGTAATGCTTATTTTTACACAAAAGAAAGTATAAAAAAAATTAAACCCAAATCTAAATAGACCTGGGTTTAATAATTTAATTAAATTTCCACAAATAACCTCCACTACTTTTCCGCTCACCTCTGCAAACTTTAGCTATACAAGATTTATTAATTCTTGTTTGTTTAGATGCTTCAGATACAGATTCAAATTCATTTATGAATTCACCTTGTATATTATATTGGTGAACTTTCTTTTTCCTTTTATCTTCTAAAGGAATAAATCTTTCGACATAATCATAAGTCCAATAGAAGCCTTTAGAGGCTTTATTTACACTTAAACACACTTTTGACAAGTTTTGCTTATTTAAGCCAATTGTAGCACTTGCATCTGTTAAATTAGAGTACTTATTAACTAATACTCCTCTTAATATATCATATTGATAGACAGTTTTTTGAATTCCACCTCCACTATCAGAATTATACCCTTGTTCTTTTGAATTATATTCTAAAATATATTCTTTCTCTTTTTTAGCTAATTCATTTGTTGTGATTGCTGTATCAATCTCCTCCCATTTAAAGGCATCAGCTCCGTAAGTTGCTATTGCATTTTGAAACGTATAGCTTTTTCCTTTTTTAGACTTTTTAAAATGGTCTTTTTGTCTACATTCAACAGACTTTTTTGTTGCACCAACATATACATATCCGTTTTGGGTATTTTCTGCCTTGTATATTATAAAACTATTATTTTGATTCTCCATTGTCTCTTTCATTTTCATTTTTAATATTAAGAGCGTAAACCCCTTTGCTTTCTTTCGTAATCTTACCTTCTTTTTCTAATTTGCCCAAACTTTTATATAAAGTATCTTTCGACATAGTCTTTGTACTATTTTCAACAAACTGCTTCATCATTTCGTTTGCAGTTACACTATAACTACCCTGACTACCCTGACTTGTACCTTTTATTATATAATTATATAGCAAATTAGTGTTGGTAGAATCCTTTCGTCCATCATTTTTGTAGAAGTCTTTGTACAACTTAAATTTATTACATTTTACCCCAGTTTCTTCTATCCAACCATTTTCTTTAACCTCATAAAGTGTTGCTAGAGTAGTATCAATAGCAAACTCTTTATTATTTAAAGGACACATATACTTTCCTCCCATAGGAATATTTGCAAAACCAAAGGCAAATTGAAATGATTGTAAAATAACCCTACTACCAGCAACATTATTTTGGTCAATTGGCTTATCATTTCCTTTTACATTGTGATGTATTACAATTACTGTCTTATCAAAACAAGTTACATATTTCTTGAAATTTTTAATAAAATTTACACAATTAGCACTTTTTTCAATCTCACCCGAAAACATATGTGTTAGACTATCAATAAATATTACATCAGGATTTGCTTCTGCTATATAATCATGTAAATATTCCCAATCATTTTCATTATTTAAAAACTCTGGAAAATCTTTAGGAACAGTCATATAGTTTTCTTTATACAAATCTAATTCTGCAACTGATAATTCATTTAATTGCTTTGTATTTCTTCTTCCTCTAATCTTCCAGCTCTCTTCCATATTTACAAACAAAACTTTCCTAGGTACTCCATTCATTTTTTTTCCAAAATATTCAGTTCTACCAACAGAAATTGATATTGCTAAATTTTCCGCAAAGGTTGTTTTACCTGTTTTTGCAACTCCACACATTAAACCAAATGTACCTTCAGAAATACCTTCCCATAAAACCTTTACTTCTGGTTCATTTTTTAAATCTTGAATTTGATCAAACCCCTTCTCAATTTTAATTTTTCTTTTCTCTTTCTCCATTAAATCTTTCTTCATATTTCAAAAATTTTAATACTAACTATATATATTTTTAAGTCAGTACAGTCAGACTAGTTTGGTACTCAAACTAACCCTACACCCTGCAACAAGGTGCTATTTATATTTTTTATAAATGATGAGGATGCAACATACAAAAAAACCATACTCTATTTGACTAGCGTATGGTTTGATATAATATGATAAAAGACAGATTTTCAGTTATTGTCTTAGAGTTTTTTTTATTTTTTGTGTAGTTTTTTTATTTTTTTGAAGTCTTAATCAACGGTATCTCACCATCAGTCGCAATGTACAACTTTTTTTACGAACAAACAAGTAAAAACTAAATTATTTTCCATTAATGTGTTAAAAAAATAAAGAGTTTTATTTTTTTAACAATTTTGCTGAGGATAATTCAATAACTATCCTCAACAAACTTATAATGAATCCATAACCTTTTCAGAAGATTTTAGTTTAAAGAGTTAAAATCAGTCTCAAAACATATAACAATTAGTAATATGGAAAATACAATATAAAACCTCTATCTTTTATTTATATCTGGAATGTAAAAATGAAATGCAAAAAAAGCTTTTCCTCTTATAATAAAAACAGTTTTCAAATCCCTTGTAACTTTTACCAACTCTACAAATACTACTTGATGCTTTCTTAAAAAAGAAATATCTTCTTTTAAAACAACCTCAAAAGGACATTTTAAACACTCTAATTCATTTTCTCTATTAACTACATAAATTTCAAAAGGAGAAATATATTTTAAAAATTCTGCTAATTCTTTATCATTCATTTCATCAGTTTAGAATTACACTTTATTAGTAAAAAAGCTATATAATTATATGGTTAAAGAAATTATTTTGTCCATTATCTCTATAAAAACCTAGCATTTGGATAAACTCATACACACTGACATTTCTTTCTAAATTAGTATCAATGTAAGATGACTTGTTTGCCTCCGTAAACAAATTATATACTTGCCAAAGGTTTATCATCTTATTACTTGCTCTTTTAAAATTCTTATCTGTAAAATAATTTTTAGTTATTATACCTATTTGAGAATCTGTAAGCTGTAAAGGAAATTTAGTTTTTCTTTCCTCTTTACTTAAAAAATGATACATCCTCATTTTACCTAATAAATGAGCAAACTCTTGTTCACTTAACTGAAACTTACTCATTCTCTCCATAACACCTAAATGCGCTTCTTGGTTATAACCCTGTATTAAATTAAGTACACCCTCCTTTAATTCAGTAATACTACTTACTCTTATTTCTGATTGCAATCCATCAGTAGCGATGCACAAATTTGTACATACTGTATTTTTAAAACCAATAAAAACCTTAAATTTCTCAATTGATTTTTTAGAAAATAAATTTTCTTGATTGTATGCTCTAACCCCTCCAATTGTAAGATTTAATATTTGATCATTAACTACTACTTGCTTGTTTGGTATTTCCATCATAAAAGCCATTCGTTCATAATAAATAGTTTTTTCGTGCGCTAACAACTCCTTAACAGGTTTACCAATTGCACTAGGTATTCTACCTTTTATTTGATGTGATGCTCTTATTGAGGGCGTTATTACATTAATATCAGAATAGACAGACTCAACTACTTCTTTGACTGAGTTTATAAATCCATAATGGGAAATAGTAACTTCATTATCTTTTGCAAAAACAGGGACAATACATTTATTCTGAATATGTTCAAAACTTACTTCTATTGTATTTGCTCCTATAAAATTACTTTCTGACTTTTGAACAACTTGAGATACTTCTTGTATCATTTCTATTGGGTTATAATTAGCTACGAGTTCCATTTTCTGATATTTTGTTATTATGAATAATTTCTTTTCTTTCTACTACCATAGATTTTACTGATTCAATCTCTTGCTTACGATTTAAGATAGTATCGTGCAACTCTTTCTTGAGTGGTAAATATTTTTGATATAAATGCCTTAAGCCTTTAACTGTTGTACATTCTGCTATTTCCTTTTTAGCATCTGCAATAGACACACCTTGATTACACCAATCAATTAACATTCTACCAACTCCTTTTGTAATTAAAATCTCTGGCTTATCCATAAACAAACCTGTTCTATCTTTAGTTGCCTTAGCCATATGGTTTTCATTAATAATTTCAAAATCAACGGTCAATTCATAAGAAAATCCTTCTCTGGTAATATCCTTTAAACCGTGCTTTACAACCCTTGTCTTGCCACTTGAATCTCTATCCATTGAGTAGTCCATTTTCTTTCTAACAGTAGTTATAACGTGACAATTAGACTGTAAAATGGCATCTATAAAAGCTTGATGTCTTGGAGTTAATTTCGCCCAGTCTTGGAAACGTCCACCTAATTGCTCGTGTATCTGTAAACAACCTCCTTTACCATTCCATTCGTGCGTAATGCTATCAATAATGATTACATCCATTTGATTTTCTTCACAAAGCTTAATAGCTTCAATATATCGTTCTGGGCTATAAGGCTGATTTAAAGAAACCACATTAAAATCTCCTAAATGACTGTAAAGTGAGGCACTATTGTTTTCTGTATCGACAACAGCTATTTTAGTCCAATCTTCTGTAATTCCATAAGCAAGTAATAACGCTGAATAGCTCTTGCCAAATCCTGATGCTCCAGACAAACCTAATCTTAATTTTACTTGATGTCTTTGTGCTTTTTGTAATTGCATAATTTTAAATATTATTGTTTATAATTTATTTTGTAAGTGTATCTCACTAAAAAAAAGACATAAAAAAAGAGCTTACATTTCTGTAAACTCTCTAATTATATCTAAACTAAAAAATTAGCTATAACACTAATTCTTTTTCTACAACATTGCTTTTAACAACGTTATCTTCCTCACTTACATATTCATAGCTATGTGTAAGCGTAACCATTTCTCCTGTTTCTGGTATTGCATACTCATATGCTTCTACCTCAACTTTTTGAATACTTCCTGGGAAATCTGAACCTAATAAACTTTCACACATTTCTTCTTCAAATGTACAACTGACATTAACTTTACGTGCTGTAAAATAAGTTTTTCCTGTTTCTTTACTTTTCACAGCTTCAATTCCTCCTTGCACAATTAATGCACAAAACTCTGACCCGTCTTTTCTTTCAAAGGTCTTAAATCCTACAATTTTTACCATAGTTTCTTAAATTTTAAGATATACATTTAAACTTGGAGACTACCTCCAAAACTAAAGAAGCGTGTGACCCCTGAAGTGAAGTGCAGGGGTGGTAACCCCAAACGAAACGGAAGAGGGGGTGATGTATTGGGTTAGCTTGCTCTTTTGATAAAAAAAGTTTTGAAAAATTTTGAAAAAATTATTTTTTTTACCCTATAATTTTTGCAATAACATAGACCCCACCTATTGTTAGAACTATATTTAAATACCAAGGAATACTTGACAATACTTCACCAACTCCATTTAAAGCTCCAAAAAATATCATTAAAACAAAGAGTAATCCAAATAAAAAAATATCGACTTAACCCAAGAATAACTTTTTTCATCTTCTACCTTTCTTTGTCTCTCTTTTTTTTCTTCTTCAAAATATTGATTATAATGATCTACATTATTGTTTTTATGAATAGTCTCTTTATAAACTTCTGTTTCCTCTAATATTATAGGTGCATCATCTTTTAATGAAGAAGTTGCAACTGTAGACCTAATCGCATCAGCATTAACTTTTGCAAATGCGGGTGTAATGAATGTTCTATTCATAACCATTGCTTTCTCAGGTAAACCAAGTTTTGATTGAGAATATCTACCTATTTCTTCTCCAAGAGAACCATCAGCATTAATCTTTCTATCTTGTTCTTGTCCTTCATACATAGGTGTTTCAGAGAACACTCTGTAAGGCACTAATGCTCCAGCTTCAATAAGTTTGATTTGTGTAGCAACCATTTTTTCTAAACGAGCTTCAGTTCCTGCTTTAAACCATAACGTGTTAGACTCTTGGTATTCATTAAGAGTTTCTAAGTTCATTACAAATTCTGTTGTAACAATAACTGCTGTAAACCTATTGTTCTTTTCCCATACTAATTGTCCCTCTTTTTCAATTCTTGTAATCTTAATCATCTTTTTATATTTTTACACCTAGATTAATAAGCTATTGATTCTCCTGATATTTTTACATCAAAAAAACCAATTCCTTGTTGCTCATTATTTTATTAAATAAAAAAATACTTGACTACTTTTACTATCCGACAAAATTTAATTCACCTTCTTTTTAACAACTAATAAAAGTCAAGAATAAAAAATTTATGAAAGCATTATTTTTTTTCTAGCTGTTTAATCAATCGGTTTCCTTTAACTTTAAAAATATCTGCTACTTCATTTATTCCTGCCAATTGGTCTGCCAACAATTTATTTTTAAAATCTAAAGCTCTAACACGTATATAATCCCATTCTTTTGGATTTTCAAACTTATTTAGTTTTATGTTAGATAAATAGTAACTATAATAACAACTACCTCCACACTCTCTACGAATTCTAAAATCAATTGTTCCATCTAAATTAAAATCGTAAAAATCAATTATAAATTCTTGTAGCCCAACCTCATCTTCTATAGATTTAAAGTCATTTATCAATATCCCTTTTAAATATATTTTTAAAGATTTAATACCTCCTAAATATCCTAAATTAGGAGAATAACTTAATTTATCTGTCCACTCTATTTTATATTCAAACTTATCAACTTTAAAAGTGGTATTTTTAGTTACTTCTTTTGTTAATAAATCAGCATCTTTTAGAGGCTTTAGTTGTGCGTTACTTATTGTTGTTATTAAAATTACTATTGATAATAGGTGCTTTTTCATTTTTCTTGACTTATACAAAATCTTTTACTTAACTTAATCAATCTTATTTTGATTTATCTTTTCCTTGTTAAATAACTTAATACCTAATCTATTAAGAATCCAAAATTACATTAAAAACAACCTTATTTAATCTTTTATAAAAGGAGTTAAAATATCTGTTATATCTATTTCATATTCCCATTTTGGCAACAAATTGGATAGTTTTTTCTTATCATTTAAACTTATAGGGTTACCATATAAAGCTAAACTTTCTAATTGCTTTAAATTTTCTAAAGGCATCACATTCTCTACCTGATTATCCATAAATGACAGTGATTCTAAATTTGTTAACTCGCTAAATGCATCAATATTTTTTAATTGATTTCGTGATATATGAAGAGTTATTAAATTTGTTAAATTTCTCAAAATAAAAATATCTTGTATTTTATTATCGTCTAATAATAGGTATTCTAAGTTGATTAATTTTTTTAATGGGGTTATATCTTCAATATTGTTTTCACTTAATGATAAATATTCTAAATTAATTAATTCACTTAAAAAATCAATATTCTGAATATTATTCTCACTTAAGGATAAATGCCCTAAACATTGTATTTTTTTCAGAAGCTCAAAATTAATATTTTCATTATTCTTTAACAATAAGGTCTTAAGGTTTTTAAGAGATACAAGAGGGCTAATATCTACTATTTTGTTATTATCTAAATTTAACCACTCTAAATGGGTAAAACAATTAAGAAATTTTAGATTTTCTATATTTAAATTAGATAAATTTAAACTTTCTACTTTAACCAATTCATCAATTTTACCCCTACAAGGAACCTCAACAACTCCATTAACATCTATAAAATTTATTATATTCTTTTCCAAATGTAATCCTCTCATCTCAAATTCATCAAAATTGTGACTTGGTATATTTATAAAAAAGTTTAACCTTTTTTTCAAATCATCCTCTAAATCATTCCACCAATCAATATTTAGTACGCCCTCGTTACTCGCTATTGGTATATTAACATCTTTTTTAACAGAAAAAGTTGAAGCTATTTCATCAATAACCTTCTTTATATTGAATTCATCATTATTAATAGATTTAATTAATAGAGAATATCCTTCTGAATCAATACTTAATACTTTCTTTTTATTAACATCTATTTCATTTGTAATTACATAATGATGAATTTTCTCCCCAATACCTTCTACAAAAAATAAAATTGAATAAATTGAGTTTAAATCTTTATTTCCATCATAAATTTTTAACTCAATCATTTTTAAATCACTATTGATTGTATATAGTTTTTCCTCTAGATCAATAACCCCTCCACTATATTGTATTTCCACCATACCATCACCTCTAGAGGTCATAGTAGATTCTATTCTTCTTTCTTTATAAAGATATGGAGAGAATAATCCAGAAGACACTACAGGAAATGAATCATAAGAATAAATTGTTTTTAATATATCGACATCTTTAAATGCTTGAACAACTGCCATATTTAAGGATTTTGAAAAAACAAAAGAATAGAAATAACTATACATTTCTTTAGTAGTTATTCTTGAGGCAACTTCTTTTTTATGAATCTTTTTTTTCTTTACGGCATTTTCATTAATAGAATTAGTTATTTTTTTTTCTTTAATCTGCTCTTTTACCCAAAAGTAAATTATAATAAGGGTTATAAAAATTATTGTGAATTTCATTTTTTTTTAATTATTATTAGTTGGTTATTTTTATAAATGGTTTAGAGAATGAAAAATAAAGCTAGCACAGTAAAAAACAAAAATACAGTGGTACAACCTCCTTTTTGTTTTACAAAACCTTCTTTTAAAGCTTGATATTCTGGATTAAAAAAGTGCTTAATATTTACATTCTGGATTAGATCAATCCATTCGAGATAACTTAAATCATCTTCAATTTTATGTGATTCATTTGTTAGTATTAATTTAAGACCAATCATCGTCTCTATTTTATAATACACAGAACCATCATTTAAACGATTAAGTTCAAAAAAATCAACTGCTCTATTTCCATTTATTTTAGATTGTCTTAGAACAAAGGATATTTGGTTTGTATCGCTATACCCTTTTGCTGGGTTATACTCTCCCATTACAGAGAAAAACGCATTTTTATAATTAGGAAATCTTTCTTCTAGTTTCATTTTTTTTTAGTAAATATACATACAAAAACGCATATATGCGTCTATTAATTATTGCAGGTTTATTGACTTTTACTATGTGATAAAAGTTAAGAATATTGAATTTATGAGGGCTTTTGGTTTAAACCTAAAGAGACTCCGCAATAATTGTAATCTTTCACAAGAAGATTTAGCAAATGATTGCGATATATCAATATCACAAATAGGTAGAATTGAAAGAGGAGAGATAAATACAACTATTTCAACTTTGTTTGTATTAGCTAAAGCATTGAATATTGAAGTCAAAGATTTGTTTGATTTTAAATAAATATATTTGAATAGAAAGAAATTTCTTTTTTCTTTTTCATAGCAATTTACTCCACCTCTCTTAGAAGTGGAGTTTTTATTTTAATAAAGCCTATTAATTTCATCACTGACTTTCTTTTGTACAATTTTACCATAATGAGATTGCGTTACATTCATATTAGAATGACCCAATAATTCTGATACAATTTCCATAGGTACATTGTTAAATAATAATACTGTTGTCGCAAAAGTTTTTCTTGCAGTATGATGAGTTAATTTTTTATGAATACCAACTAACTCTGAAATCTCTTTTAAATATGAATTAAACTTTTGGTTACTTAAAGTTGGCAACTTGTTATCATACATATCTAAAATCTCTCTTGCTTTTGGTAAAATTGGAATGGATATTTTCCTATTCGTTTTTTTACGTATCATCTGAATCCATTCTTTACCATCAAAACCAATTTCTATATTTTTAGTTGTCAAAGTTGACATTTCTGTATAAGCTAAACCTGTGTAACAACAGAATATAAACATATCTTTTACTTGCTGTAATCTCACTTGACTAAAATTGTGTTTCTCTAACTTCTTTAACTCTACATCTGTCAAATAAATAATAACAGTTTTATGTTTCTTATTTTTATATAGATGAAATGGATCTTTCTTCAAATAGTTCTCTGAAATTGCAAACTGAATAATTTTCTTTACTCGCTGGATACTCCTATATACAGTAGCTTGTTTTAAATTTAATTCTGTTTTAAAGAAATATTCCAAATCTTGAATAAACTTCAGATCTAAATCCTTTAGCTTAACATCCTTTCTTTTATAGAACTTAGTAATAAATAACGCTACTTTCCTTCTACTTTCCACATATCTACTCCAAGATAATTTATTAAAATCTATTCCTATTAGTTTTTTAGTCTTGTCATTATGTAAATCATAAGCTCCTAAAATGGTAATTTCTTCTTTAGAATCTTCTCCTTTATATTTCCTATAAATATCATCTACATCAAAGTCATTTGGGAGGATTTGGAGCATTAAAAAAGCCTTATCTATCTGTTGATGAATAAGGCTTAATTTGTTGTTTAAAATGATGTTTTCTTTGTTTTGAGGCAAAGCTTTCTGCTTACCACTATCCCAATAATCTGGATTTATAAAAATACCTGTAGAGAATTCTTTTCTACTTTTTAAAAATGTAATTCTACACTTTATAGGACATTGCCCTTTCTTATTTATTTTAATTTTTTGTAAAACAAATAATATATTTAGTTTGAAGTTATTCATAGTTTTAATTTTTTTAAAAGTGGGTACCTTTTCTAAAAAGTAGGTACCTAAAAGTTACCCTTTAATTAAAGGTTTAGTTTATTCTGAAGTTAATATTGAAAATGATCCAAAGTATCTCTAAACCCTTACAAAACCTATAGAAAACAAAAAACCTTCACATTTCTGTGAAGGTTTAAGTGAGCCCTGAAGGATTCGAACCTTCGACCGCCTCCTTAGAAGGGAGGTGCTCTATCCAGCTGAGCTAAGAGCCCGTAGTTTTTAAGTTGCTACGACAACTTGGTCGGGGTGGCAGGATTCGAACCTGCGACCTCCTCGTCCCAAACGAGGCGCGATGACCGGGCTACGCTACACCCCGAACTAAATTAAATTTGCGGAGAGACAGGGACTCGAACCCTGGCGACAGTCACCCGTCGACAGATTAGCAATCTGCTCCATTACCACTCTGGCACCTCTCCTAAAATTTAGAACTTATTCGCACTTCTTTAAAATTGCGAGTGCAAATGTACTACTCAAAAAACAATTAAACAAATACTTTCTGTCTTTTTTTTATATTTTTTTTATTCGGGGTATTCAACTCTTAAATGGTAAATGTTCATTAACTTTTTCTTGATTACTTTTTTAATGACTTTAATCTCTCTAAAAGTAATATCAGAATTTAAAAATTGATTATCTGCCATCTGTTTATCAATAATTTTATCTATTAAATCACTGATTGTTTGCGCTGTAGGAACTTTTATACTTTTTGATGCTGCTTCTGCCGAATCGCACATCATTAAAATAGCAGTTTCTTTAGAAAACGGAATTGGCCCTTGATATTGAAATTCTTTGATATCTACCTTGGTATCTGGATTTAATTCTTGCTCTTTTTTATAAAAGTAATATGTAGAACTCGTACCATGATGTGTTCTAATAAAATCTATAATCCTATCTGGTAAATTATATTTTTTAGCTAATTCTACCCCTTTTATAACATGATCTGTAATAATTTTAGAACTATCTCTTGGTGATAAATCATTATGAGGATTTACTCCCGTAGATTGATTTTCTACAAAATACATTGGATTTAACATTTTACCAATATCATGATACAAAGCACCTGTTCTTACTAACATTGAGTTTGCTCCTATTTCATTTGCTGCTGCTTCGGCTAAATTAGCAACTTGCATAGAATGTTGAAACGTACCTGGAGCTTTTTCATTTAACTCTCTTAACAACTTTGTATTTGTGTTTGATAGTTCTAATAGTGTAACATCAGAAACCAACCCAAAAACTTTCTCAAAAATATAAATTAATATTAATGATAAAAATGACAGTAATCCATTGGCTGCAAAAAGCATAAAATAATCCCAATTTATTTGCGATGCATTTCCTTCTTTAATAATAGAAAATGCAAAATAAGTAATCATATAAATAACAGTAATTTGTGCTACCGAAATAAACAAGTTAGCTCTCTTATACAATTCTGAAACTGTTAATATCGTTACAATACCAGCAATAATGTGTAAATAAATAAACTCGAAACTGTTTGGTACAATGTACCCTAAAAGCAACACTGTTAAAACGTGCGCAAATAACCCTAAACGAGCATCGAAAAAAGCTTTTAAAATTATAGGCAATACACTTAAAGGAACAACATATAAGTACTCTGGATTGTATTTTATAACCAAGGTTTGTATAAAAATCATGGCAAATACATTAAAAAATATGAAGGTTACTTTTGTGTTATTCTCAAAAATTTCTATTCTATTTTTATGTAAAAACAATAGCAACATCAACAGTGCTAAAGAAACCAAAATTGTGTATCCAAAAACAATCCAATGATAATTAGAATCAGACCAAACTTTAGAATTAAATTCACTTTTTAAAGAATTTAAGATGGCTAATTTTCGTCCTTCTACAATATCTCCTTTTAAAATAATAAGCTCATCTGCAGATACTTTTCCTCTGGTGTAAGAAATATGACTAATATCGTTTTCTATTATTTTACTGGTGTATTGATTATTATAAGAAACATTGGGCTTTATGATGCTTGCTAAAATATTTAACATTTGCTTTTGCCCAAAAGAATAAGGTTCTTTGCCTAATCTAATATGAATAATTTCTAAAACATTTTTAGACGTAAGTAAGTTTTTAAACAAAACATCTTTTACTTCATTGTCTTTTATAATTGCTACAATTTCATCTTTTTTTAATACTCTAACTTCACTTACAACTTCTAAAAAACCAATACTATAAACATCTTGAATAACTTTTTCTCCTATTTTTTTTAATTCGTTAATTTCAACTCTCGAAATAGAATCTGTTGGTTTTATAAGATTAACTCTACTACTAAATGTTTTTTTTACATCAGAAAAAATACTTGTATCATATGTAAAGTATTTTTTTGCATTTGTTTCAATGTCTTTTTTTTCTTGACTAATTTCTTCTGCCGTTTTTTGAATTGCAAAATCAAAAGGTGCGTATAAATTTTCATACTTCCATAACTGACCGTTGTTAAAATCGTATTTAAATTGCCCACCTTTAGGAAACAAATACACAATAGCTACAGTAGTAATTAAAAATAAAAACACCTTATATATAAAGGTATTATTTCTGTAGATTCTATTTATTATTTCACTCATTGTTATTTCTCTTATTACAACAAACTTACAGTAAAATTATGAAGCTTAAAAATTACATCTCTATTAAGATTTCAATTTGATTTTATTTGGTTATTTTAGCCATATATTTTCGAATTGAAAAATACAAAGCAGAACGTATGAAAGAAGTTGTAATAGTATCAGTAGCAAGAACGCCAATTGGTAGTTTTATGGGAAGTTTATCTTCAATTCCCGCTCCTATTTTAGGCGCAACTGCAATAAAAGGCGCTTTATCTAAAATTAACTTACAAGCTAATTTAATTGATGAAGTTTTTATGGGTAATGTAGTTTCTGCTGGTTTAGGTCAAGCTCCTGCAAGACAAGCCGCAATCAATGCAGGCATTCCTAATACTGTGCCTTGTACAACTGTAAATAAAGTTTGTGCTTCTGGTATGAAAGCTATTATGTTAGCCGCTCAAACTATTGCTTTAGGCGATGCTGATGTTGTTGTTGCTGGCGGGATGGAAAACATGAGTTCAATTCCACATTATCAACATGCAAGAAAAGGTTCTAAATTTGGACCAATAACCATGGAAGATGGTATGCAAAAAGATGGTTTGGTAGATGCTTATGATAATGTTGCGATGGGAGTTTGTGCAGATGAATGTGCAACAGAATATGGTTTTTCTAGAGAAGAGCAAGATGCATTTGCAATAGAATCTTACAATAGATCTGCAAAAGCTTGGAGCGAAGGTAAATTTTCTGATGAAATAGTACCCGTTTCTATACCTCAAAGAAGAGGAGAACCAATTATTTTTTCTGAAGATGAAGAATATAAAAATGTAAAAATAGATAAAATTCCGGCTTTAAGAGCGGCGTTTACAAAAAACGGAACCGTAACTGCTGCAAATGCATCAACCATAAATGACGGCGGTGCTGCTTTAATATTAATGTCTGCTGATAAAGCTAAAGAATTAAATATAAATCCGATTGCAAAAATAGTAAGTTATGCAGATGCTGCACACGAACCTAACTGGTTTACAACTGCACCTGCACAAGCATTACCTAAAGCTTTGGCAAAAGCAAATATGTCTTTGGCTGATGTTGATTATTTTGAACTAAATGAAGCTTTTTCTATTGTTGGTTTAGCCAATATGAAAATTTTAAATATTACTAATGATAAAGTAAACGTAAATGGTGGTGCAGTTTCTTTAGGACATCCTTTAGGAGTTTCTGGAGCAAGAATTGTAATTGCTTTAACATCTATTTTAAAACAAAATAATGCTAAAATTGGTGCCGCAGCAATTTGTAATGGTGGTGGTGGTGCAAGTGCAATGATTATTGAAAAAATTTAAAATAGCATACAATTGATCTTCGGTATTTGTAATCTTAGTATAGTTCCCTTAAGAACAGAAGCTTCAGATAAGTCAGAAATGACTAGTCAAATGCTATTTGGCGAACAATTTACCATCCTAGAAAAAGGTAAATATTTTAGTAAAGTTAAAATGTTTTTTGATGATTACGAAGGATATGTAGATAACAAACAATATGAAGAAATAACTGAAGATTTTTTCTACAAGTTATCAGAACAAAAAAATTTTATTCAGGAGAAATTATCGATTTCATATCTAGTTCTACCAACGATTTAATTACAATTCCTTTAGGTGCTAGATTACCAAATTTAATTAATAATAAGTTTATAATAAATTCTAAAAGCTATACATACGATGGTGCTGTTTTTAGCGGAAAACTTTCTAAAAATGAAATTATTAAAAATGCTTTTACTTTTTTAAATGCACCATATTTATACGGAGGAAAAACTCCTTTTGGTATTGACTGTTCTGGTTTTACGCAAATGGTTTATAAACTTTGTGGTTACAAACTATTTAGAGATGCTAAACAACAAGCTAAACAAGGTGAAGTATTAAGTTTTATTGAAGAAAGTGAACCAGGTGATTTGGCCTTTTTTGATAATGAAGAAGGTGAAATTATACATGTAGGCATCATTTTAAATGATTATCATATAATACACACACATGGCAAAGTTAGAATTGACACTTTAGATCATAGTGGAATTTTTAATGCCGATTTGCATAAACACACACACAAGCTTAGAGTTATTAAAAAATTGATATAAAAAAAACCGAAACTTTAAAGTTTCGGTTTTTTTTATATCAATTGAGAATATTATTGACCTCTCATTTTCTTATAAATTGGTCTTAAAGCATCTGCTTTATCATTCATTCTTAAAATATCATAAATATTTAAAATAGATCTTACAGTTTCTTCAGATCTATTAAGTTCATCTGCTTTTTCTAAATATGGTAAAGCTCTTCTAAATAACGCTTTTTGTTTAAGCTCTAACTCATCATATTTTTTAATATTTGATAAGTTCTTATTCATTTCAGCAACAATTTCTTGTTCTCCTGATAAAATTGCTACAGCTAAATTCATATAAGCATCTGCATAATCTGGTTTTAATTCAATTGCTTTTTTATAATATCCAATAGCTTCTTCTGTATGTTTCTCGTTAGCGTTTACAACACCTAAGTTAAAAAACAAAGTAGGGTTTGTTGGGTCTAACTCAATAGCTTCTTGCATTAAAGCACCAAATTTATCCATTTGCTCTAATTTAATATATAATTGAGCTTCATTTAATAAAAGATCTAAATCTTTTGGATTTGATTTTCTAGCTTCTTTGATAGCAACAATTGCCTCGTCTGTTTTACCTTGATTTATATAAATATAGCTAATATTCTTAATAATTTCTCCTCGCTTAGATTCTGAAGTTTTATCAGTTGGGTTACTATATTTACCAAACTTTATCATGGCATCTCTATTAGCTTTAGAACCTAAATTTTCTACTTCTGAAGTAGCTTTGTTAGTAGCTAAATATTGTGTTGTAATACCAGTATAACCAACTTCTTGTAATTCTTTATAATAACCTAAAGCAGCATCATATTCTTTAGCTAATGAAGCACTTATCGCTGCATTATATAAAAATGATGTATCTGCAGGACTTAACTTATACGTTAAATAAAAATTTTTTGCAGCATTTTTAAAATCTTTATCTTCATTATAAAACTTAACTGCTTTGGTAGAAACAAATTGAATTAAATCATTTAATTTTGGTTGTGCTTGTTTAGTATATTTCTGCTTCCCTGTTTCTTTTTCGTAATCAAATAATTGGTTATACGCTTCTGCTGCTTTCTTTACATTAGATTTTCCAAAAGCTTGCCCTTTAAGATAATAATACTTAGCTTTATATTTAGCATCCATCGAAGCTTCTGTACCTTCTAAAGAAAGAACAATTTCTTTAGCTGTTTTAAAATCACTTTTTTTAAGTGCCTTTTCAGCAGCCTTTAGTTCGTTTTTCTGTGCAAATGCTCCAATGGTCATCAATCCAAGAGAAAGTGCTATAATTTGTTTTTTCATTTTAATGAGTGTTTAATTTAATTTATTTTTATTCTTGATTTTCATTTGTATCATTTTCAATTTCCGTGCCATTTTCGTTTTCAGCAGCAACATCCTCGTCTTCAACTTCTTCTTCATGTACCACTTTTGCAACAGCAGCAATGCTATCATCTGCTTTAATCTTAATTAAACGAACACCTTGTGTAGCACGTCCCATAACACGTAAATCTTCTACTGCCATTCTAATAGTAAGACCAGATTTATTAATAATCATTAAATCGTTAGAATCATCTACATTTTTAATAGCTACTAAACCACCCGTTTTATCAGAAATATTTAAAGTTTTAACTCCTTTACCTCCTCTATTTGTAACTCTGTAGTCTTCTAATTTAGAACGTTTTCCATATCCTTTTTCAGAAACAACTAAGATGTTACTTTCCATATCGTTTACAGCAACCATACCAATTACCTCGTCATTTTCATGTTGTAATGTAATTCCTCTTACTCCAGAAGCAGTTCTACCCATTGGACGAGTTTTTGCTTCTTCGAAACGAATTGATTTACCAGATTTTAATGCTAACATTACTTGACTGTCTCCAGTTGTTAGTTTAGCTTCTAATAATTCATCTCCTTCTTTAATGGTAATTGCATTAATTCCGTTTGTTCTTGGACGAGAATATTGCTCTAAAGAAGTCTTTTTAACTTGACCTTTTTTAGTTGCCATTATTACATAATGACTATTAATATAATCTTCGTCTTTTAAGTCTTGTGTTACTAAGAATGCTTTTACTTTATCATCTTGTTCTATATTGATAAGGTTTTGCATTGCTCTACCTTTGGTGTTTTTACCTCCTTCAGGAATTTCATAAACACGCATCCAGAATACTTTTCCTTTTTGTGTAAAGAACATCATATACTGGTGGTTTGTACCTACAAATAAATGCTCTAAGAAATCTTCATTTCTAGTTGTTGCACCTTTTTGACCTCTACCTCCTCTATTTTGAACTTTATACTCTTCAAGATTTGTACGCTTTAAGTAACCAGCATTAGAAATGGTAACCACAACTTTAGTATCAGGAATCATATCTTCAATACGCATATCACCACCAGCATATTCTATAACAGATCTACGCTCATCACCATACTTGTCTTTAATAAGTTGTAATTCGTCTTTTATAATTTGGTAACGTCTAGGCTCATTAGCAAGAATATCTTTTAAGTCTGCAATTGTTAACATGATTTCTTCAAATTCTGCTCTTAACTTATCTTGCTCTAAACCTGTTAATTGACGCAAACGCATTTCTACAATTGCTTTTGCTTGAATTTCTGTTAATTCAAAACGCTCAATTAAAGCTTCTCTTGCTTCATCTGCATTAGAAGAAGCTCTAATAATTTTTATTACTTCATCGATATTATCAGAAGCAATTATTAATCCTTCTAAAATATGAGCTCTTGCTTCTGCTTTCTTTAATTCGAATTCTGTTCTACGAACAATTACTTCGTGTCTGTGTTCTACAAAATAATGAATAAGTTGCTTTAAGTTTAATTGTTCTGGTCTACCATTTACTAGCGCAATATTATTTACACTAAAAGAAGATTGTAATTGTGTATATTTAAATAATTTATTTAAAACGATATTTGGTATTGCATCTCTTTTTAATACATATACAATTCGCATACCATTTCTATCAGATTCATCTCTAATATTAGCAATACCTTCTAATTTTTTATCATTTACAAGTTCGGCAGTTTTTTTAATCATTTCTGCTTTATTAACTTGATAAGGTATTTCTGTAACAATAATACACTCACGACCTTTAACCTCTTCAATAACCGCTTTGGCACGCATTACAATACGCCCACGACCAGTATGAAAAGCTTCTCTAACACCATCATAACCATAAATTATACCTCCTGTAGGGAAATCTGGCGCAGTAACATGCTGCATTAATTCATCAACCTCAATATCTCTATTTTCAATGTAAGCAATAGTACCATTAATTACTTCTGTTAAGTTATGAGGTGCCATATTTGTGGCCATACCTACAGCAATACCAGAAGCACCGTTTACTAATAAATTAGGAATACGAGTTGGTAAAACAGTTGGTTCTTGTAAAGTATCATCAAAATTTAAACGGTGGTCTACAGTGTCTTTTTCAATATCAGCTAACATATCTTCTGATATTTTTTGCATTCTAACCTCTGTATAACGCATTGCTGCTGGAGAATCGCCATCTATAGAACCAAAGTTCCCTTGACCATCAACCATCAAATAACGCACACTCCAAGGTTGTGCCATTCTAACCATAGAATCATAAACAGAAGTATCTCCATGTGGGTGAAACTTACCTAAAACCTCACCAACAACTCTTGCTGATTTCTTATATGATCCAGTTGCTTTAATTCCTAACTCATGCATACCAAATAACACTCTTCTGTGCACTGGTTTTAAACCATCTCTTACATCTGGTAATGCCCTTGAAACTATTACTGACATTGAGTAATCAATGTACGCAGCTTTCATCTGATCTTCAATGTTAATAGGAATCAACTTTTCTCCCTCTGCCATATATATTTTATTAATATTTATTCAAATTTTTAAAACAAGGCAAGATACTAATTTCTACAGTATTTACAAACGGTTTAACCTCTGTAATTAAGCAGAGTTATCAACATTTTTTTATAATATTTAACACCTTATTATTTGCTTGATTTCCAATAGTTTTCTATATTGTTCTAACGTAGTCAAACTGTCAGTTTTATAGTATTGGCATATTTTTTGTAATTATTTATAAAAAAAAGGACTAAATTTACATCAATATAGAAAGAAATATGGACGATAATTTTTCACCAAAAGTTAGAGATGTAATCACTTTTAGTAAAGAAGAGGCTTTAAGATTAGGGCACGAATTTATTGGAACTGAACATCTACTATTAGGATTAATTAGAAAAGGAGAAGGAAAAGCAATAGAAATTTTAGCAGCATTTGATGTTGATTTAAGTTTACTACGCAAAAAATTAGAGCTACTAAACCCTTCAAATCCTTCATTTATAAACACAGATAAGCCGAATTTAAGCTTAACTAGGCAGGCAGAAAAAGCTTTAAAAACAACTTTTTTAGAAGCTAAATTATACCAAAGCGAGTCTATTGATACGGCACATTTACTGCTGTGTATTCTAAGAAACGAAAATGACCCAACTACCAAGTTGATTCAAAAATATCATGTAAACTATGATGAAGCAAAAGCTTTGTATAAACAACTACATGTAGATAACTCTGAGGCAGATTTACCCTCTAACCCAATTGCAGAAACGCCGTCGGATGATGGAGATTATGCATCAGAAAAATCAAATCCTTTTGATCAACCCCAAAAAGGTAAAAATGTAAAAAAATCTAAAACTCCGGTTTTAGACAATTTTGGTAGAGATTTAACTGACTTGGCTGAAAGAGGCAAACTAGATCCTGTTGTTGGTCGTCAAAAAGAAATTGAACGAGTTTCTCAAATTTTAAGTCGTAGAAAGAAAAATAACCCAATGTTAATTGGAGAACCTGGCGTTGGTAAATCTGCCATTGCAGAAGGTTTGGCTTTGCGAATTATTGAAAGAAAGGTTTCTAGAATTCTGTTTGACAAACGTATTGTTTCTCTAGATTTAGCAAGCTTAGTTGCAGGCACAAAATACAGAGGTCAATTCGAAGAAAGAATGAAAGCCTTAATGAACGAATTAGAAAAGAATGATGATATTATTCTTTTTATTGATGAAATTCATACCATAGTTGGAGCAGGTGGCGCAACTGGATCTTTAGATGCTTCTAACATGTTAAAACCAGCTTTAGCAAGAGGCGAAATACAATGTATTGGTGCAACTACGTTGGATGAATTTAGAACTAATATCGAAAAAGATGGCGCTTTAGAACGTCGTTTTCAAAAGGTAATTGTAGACCCAACATCCGTAGAAGAAACTATACAAATTTTACAAAATATTAAGAGCAAATATGAAGAACATCATCATGTAAATTATACAGATGATGCTATTGAAGCTTGTGTAAAATTAACGAATAGATATATGACAGACAGATACTTGCCAGACAAAGCAATTGATGCTTTAGATGAAGCTGGATCTAGAATTCATATTACAAATATTGTGGTTCCTAAACAAGTTTTAGAATTAGAAACACAACTAGAAACGATAAGAGATAACAAAACAAAAGCTGTTAACGGTCAAAAATACGAGGAAGCTGCAAAATTACGTGACGATGAGAAAAACATTGAAGCAGCTCTAAACTCTGCCCAAAAACAATGGGAAGACGATTCTAAATTAAACAGAGAAATTGTTACTGAAGATAATGTTGCAGAAGTAGTTTCTATGATGACAGGAATTCCTGTAAACAGAGTTGCAGAAGCAGAAACGCATAGATTACACGAACTGCCTTCATTAATTAAAGGTAAAGTTATTGGGCAAGACGAAGCTGTAACGAAAGTTGTAAAAGCGATTCAACGTAATAGAGTTGGATTAAAAGATCCTAATAAACCTATTGGTTCTTTTATTTTCTTAGGACAGACTGGTGTTGGTAAAACTCAATTAGCTAAAGTTTTAGCTCGTGAATTATTCGATTCTGATGATTCTCTAATAAGAATTGATATGAGCGAATACATGGAAAAATTTGCCATTTCACGTTTAATTGGTGCGCCTCCTGGTTATGTTGGTTATGAAGAAGGTGGTCAATTAACAGAAAAAGTAAGAAGAAAACCGTATTCTGTAATTCTTTTAGATGAAATTGAAAAAGCACATCCAGATGTGTTTAATATGTTATTACAAATTTTAGATGATGGACATATTACTGATAGTTTAGGTAGAAAAATTGATTTTAGAAATACCATAATTATTATGACTTCTAACATTGGTGCTCGTCAATTAAAAGACTTTGGTGGCGGTGTTGGTTTTGGTACTTCTTCTAAACAAGAACAAGCCGATGCACATGCAAAATCTGTAATTGAAGGAGCTTTAAAGAAATCTTTTGCTCCTGAATTCTTAAACAGAATAGATGATGTTATTGTATTTAATGCTTTAGAAAGAGAAAATATACATTCTATTATAGATATTGAGCTAGATAAACTATTAAAAAGAATAGCAGATTTAGGTTACACGTTAGAGTTAAGTGAAAAAGCAAAAGATTACATAGCAGATAAAGGTTTTGACAAAAAATATGGAGCAAGGCCACTTAAAAGAGCTATTCAAAAATATATTGAAGATGCTTTAGCAGAAGAAATTGTAAACTCAAAACTTTCTGAAGGAGACACTATTTCTATGGATTTAGATGATGAGAAAAATGAACTCACCATTAAAATTAAAAAAGGCAAAAAGAAACCTGAAACAAAAACAGAGACAGAGACAGAGACAGAATCTTAAAAAAAGAAAATCCCAGACGAAAGTTTGGGATTTTTTTTACATCAAAAAAAGGGGGTTTTTCCCCTTAGAAAATTTTGTTTTAATACCATAACTTCGTTCTGGCAAACAGAAGTAGTAGATTCGAGTATAAAATCTTAAAACTTCAAAATTAAAATTAAAACATGATTTTTTTAGAAATTACATTATCTTATAAAGCCTTAATGATTATTGGCACTTTTTCAACATTATCAAGCTTAGTTCTAATCTTTTTTTCAGTAAAACATTTAATAAATAAAAAAAAAAGAAAAACAAGTAATTTATGATGAATTTTAAAATCAAAATTGGACAACTAGCTCATTACTTAGAAATAAAAAAAGCATAATAAAACAACAGAAGAATCTGGAGAAAAAAATATAGCTTTAAAATTCTTATAAAAAAAATCCAACATTATAAAAATAGTCATTATCAATCTTATTTTTTAAATAACCACATCAATGTAAATAAAAAATTATTTACATCGGATAAATTAATTCTATTGGAAGCATACTTTCTCCATTTATATTTGGCATTTCCTAACAAGAAAACACACAACTATATATACAAAAACTTACTCAAACAACTCTAAACTATCAATTTCTAAAGAAGTAATAAAATCAGAAGCAATTGCAATATCACAATGTAGCACTCTATCTTCATCTACAATTGTAACTTCTTGCCTAAACATACTTACAATACTTTCCAAAAAAGGAGAACTTTTTCCGTTTGCAAAACTTAAAGCTTGTGAAGCTGTAAACAATTCTATTGCTAAAATAGTTTGTAAATTATCAACTACTTTTTTACACTTTGTGGCAGCATTTGCGCCCATAGAAACATGATCTTCTTGTCCGTTACTAGACTCAATAGAATCTACACTTGCAGGCGTTGCGTATTGTTTATTTTGACTTACAATACTTGCTGCTGTGTATTGTGGAATCATAAAACCTGAATTTAATCCGGGATTTGAAATCAAAAAAGGTGGCAAATGTCTGTGACCAGAAACTAATTGATACGTTCTTCTTTCTGATATGTTTCCTAATTCTGATAATGCAATTGCTAAAAAATCTAATCCTAACGCCAAAGGTTGCCCATGAAAATTACCACCAGAAATAATCTCATCTTCATCTACAAAAATATTAGGATTGTCTGTAACAGAATTTATTTCCGTTAAAAAAGTTTTGGTTACAAACTTTATAGTATCTTTTGTTGCGCCATGAACTTGCGGCATACATCTAAAAGAATACGGATCTTGTACATGTTGCTTTTCTTGCTCAATTAGCTCACTATCTTCCAATAAATCTTTAATTCTTTTCGCCGTTTTTATTTGTCCGTTATGTGGTCTTGCAAAATGAATTAACTCGTTAAAAGGCTCAATTCTTCCATCAAAACCTTCTAAAGAAATTGCGCCAATTACATCTGCTAAATATGATAATTTATGCGCTTTTAAGAGGCAATAAATTCCGTATGCAGACATAAATTGTGTTCCGTTTAATAATGCTAAACCTTCTTTTGATTGCAGTTTTATTTTATCCCAAGAAAAAATCTTTAATACTTCTTCTGATGAAATTAGCTCATTTTTATAATACACTTTTCCCAAACCGATTAAAGGCAAAGATAAATGTGCTAAAGGCGATAAATCTCCAGAAGCGCCTAAAGAACCTTGTGTAAAAATTACAGGAATAATATCGTTGTTGTAAAAATCAATCAACCTATTTACAGTTGCCAATTGTACACCAGAATGACCAAAACTTAATGCCTGAATTTTAAATAAAATCATCAATTTCACAATTTCTTTTGGTACTTCATCTCCTGTACCACAAGCATGGCTCATTACTAAGTTTTCTTGTAATTTTTGTAAATTATTATCATCAATCTTTACATTATACAAAGCGCCAAAACCTGTGTTAATTCCGTAGATTGGTTTCGAAATCGATTTCGTTTTTTCATCCAAATAAGCCCTGCATTTTTCAATTTTATGAACTGCAATTTCTGATAAAGCTAATTTTTTATCCGAAGAAATAATTTCTTGAATTTTAGTTAAATCTAGAGGTTTTGTATCTATATAATGAAATATGTTCATGTGTTGGATAAAATTTTATCAAAAGTGCAAATTCAAAGCTGCATATACAAACGATTTTAACTATTTTTCTCAGAATTAATATTTTATATTTGTTCAAAATTTTAATATTTTATAATGAAAAAAATTAGTCTTATACTTTTAGGTTTGGTGTTATTAAGTGCTTGCGGCAATAAACATCCAAAGGATTACTTATCACTTTCTGGTAAATTAGAAAACAATAAAGATTCTATTGTATCAATTGCAAATCAACTAGGAATTGTAAAAAAAATAAAAATAAATACTGATGGTGCTTTTAAAGATACTTTAAAAATTGAAACTGGTGCTATTTATACAATTCAAACAAACAACAATAGAGCTCCTATTTATTTAAAAAATGGATATGATATTACAGTAAATGGTGATATTGAAGATTTTATGAAAAGTTTAAAGTTTTCTGGCGAAGGTTCTTCTAACAGTAATTTTATTCTTGCGCAGATTGAAAAAAGTCAAACTCTTGGAAATCCTCAATTAATTTTAGATTTAGAAGAAGATGCTTTTAAGAAAAAAGTGGATCAAATTAAATTTGAGTATGATAGTATTTTAAATTCTTACAGCAACTTAGATAGTACTTTATACACCACAATGCTTGCTCAAAATAAACAAATCGTTACTTATTTTAATAATGCATATAACTCAAGTAAAAATATGGGCAAAGGAATGCCATCTCCTACTTTTGAAAATTATGCAGATATAAAAGGTGGTGTAAAATCATTATCATCATTTAAAGGCAAGTATGTTTATATTGATGTTTGGGCAACTTGGTGTGGACCTTGTATTCAACAAATACCTTATTTACAAACTTTAGAAAAAGAATATCACGGTAAAAATATTGAATTTGTAAGTATTTCTACTGATGAATCTCAAAGAAGTGGTGGTTCTTGGGAAGCTGCAGAAAAAAAATGGAGAGATTTTGTAAAGGACAGAAATATGTCTGGAGTTCAATTATGGTCTGGTCAAGATTTTTCTTTTCAACAAGCATATCAAATTAATGCTATTCCTAGATTTATTTTAATAAATCCGGAAGGAAACATTGTAAACGCAAATGCGCCAAGACCTTCTGATCCTGCATTAAAAACTTTATTTACATCTTTAGGAATTTAGTTTCTGATAGAAATTAATTAGAGATAAAAAAAAGCGAAATTCTAAATTTAGAATTTCGCTTTTTTTTATGTTATCAATTATAAAAACTACTCTTTATAAACTCCCATATTACAGTACTTATCCATTCTTTGTGCTACTAAATCTGCATCAGATAAACCTTTTAATTCTTCGAAAGCTAATACTATTTGTTTTTCTACAGCTTTAAAAGCTCCTTCTCTATTTGTATGAGCTCCACCCACTGGCTCTTTTATAATACCATCAATTAACTTTAACTTTTTCATATCAGTTCCTGTTAATTTTAATGCAGCAGCAGCTTGTTCTTTAAACTCCCAACTTCTCCATAAAATAGAAGAACAAGATTCTGGAGAAATTACTGTATACCAAGTATTTTCCATCATATACACTCTATCTCCTACTCCAATACCAACAGCTCCACCAGATGCTCCTTCACCAATAACAACAGTTATAATTGGTGTTTTTAAACGAGTCATTTCAAGAATATTTCTAGCAATTGCTTCACCTTGTCCACGTTCTTCTGCTTCTAAACCAGGATACGCACCAGGAGTATCTAATAAAGTAACAACAGGAATTCCAAATTTTTCTGCCATTTTCATTAAACGCAACGCTTTTCTATATCCTTCAGGATTTGCCATTCCGAAGTTTCTGAATTGACGAGTTTTAGTATTAAAGCCTTTTTGTTGACCAATAAACATAAAAGATTGATCGCCAATTTTACCTAAACCGCCAATCATTGCTTTATCATCTTTCACATTTCTGTCTCCATGAAGTTCCATAAAAGTGTCTCCACAAATGGCTCTTATATAATCTAAAGTATAAGGTCTGTTTGGGTGTCTAGAAAGCTGAACTCTTTGCCAAGGCGTTAAATTTTTATAAATATCTTTTCTAGCTTCTGCTAATTTTTTTTCAATTTTTTTGCAAGTTGCAGTAACGTCTACATCACTTTCTGTACCAATAATTTCACATTTTTGAAGCTGATCTTCTAGCTCTTTTATTGGCATTTCAAAATCTAAATATTCCATCTTACAGTTATTTTGATATAGTTATTTGGATTAACAAACATACTATAAATATTGCTTTTTAAAGCAAATTGAGTTTATTTTTTTAGTTTTGTCTTTTGTAAAAACTTCTCCTTAATTTTCGATTTATTACTAATAACACCATTTAGCAAAACAACACCTAGTACAATACCTGCGCCTAAATAAAACTCAGGATTCATTTTTTCTTTATCTCCAAAAATAAATAACGCTAAAATAATAGCATAAATTGGTTCTAAATTTACGGTTAACATTACGGTATATGGCGATAAAAACTCCATCACTTTTACAGATGCAATAAAAGCATAAGCTGTACAAATACTACTTAAAACAACTAAATACATCCAATCTGATTTTGATAAATCAAAAAAAGAAGCTGAAAAACTATTATTAAAAAATAGGTAAACTGTTACAAAAAGTACCCCAAATAAAAGTTGATAAAAAGAAATTCTATTTGCATCATACCTTTTGATAAAAAGACCGTTTAATACAGCAAATAATGAACCTAAAAACGAAGAGATTAATGCGTAGATAATTCCTAATTTATACTGACTTTCAAAATTAAAAATGATGTATAGACCTAAAATAACAATAAAACCGAAAATAATTTCTAGTAATTTAATTCTTCTTTTAAAAAATAATGGTTCTATAAGTGATGTAAAAAAAGCACCTGTGCTCATGGTTACTAAAGCTACAGAAACATTTGATACTTTTATGGCTTTAAAAAAGAAAATCCAATGTGTTGCAATGACAATTCCGGTAAATAAAAATTTAATAACTCCTGTTTTATTTAAATAAAAACTTTTCTTTTTAACAAGAAAATAAATAGCAATAAACAAAACGGCTAATCCCATTCTAAAGAAAACTAACGGAATTGCATCAATAGAAATTAATGCGCCAAGTATTGCAGTAAATCCCCAAATAAATACAATAAGATGTAATAAGAGATAATTTTTAAGCTTATTTTCTAGCATTATAATACAGGTAAGCAGCAATTAACCCAAAAAATAAATTTGGCATCCAAACATATAATAACGAATTTACACCAGCAACAGCACCTAAAACTTCAGAAATTTTCATTAAAAAAACATACATAAACATAATACCAACTCCTATTGCTAAATTGATTCCTGTACCTCCTCTTTTCTTTCTAAAAGCTAGGGCAACAGCAATAACTGTAAGAATGTAAGTTGCAATTGGCAAACTGGTTCTTTTATGGAACTCTACAAAATATGCATTTAAATTTTTAACTCCTCTTTTTTCTGAAACCCTAATAAATTTTATCAATTCGTCTGATGGCATTTCTTGCGAAAGGGCCGATTTATAAATTAAATCTTTTGGTGTAAAATTAAAAACTGTGTCTATTTTATTACCAGAAAAAATACTATCTCTGTCTTTATATATTTGACGTTTTCTCCAATTATGAATTGTAAATACAGAATCTTTAGGATTAAATTTAATATTATCTGCTGCTAATTTTGATTTTAATTTTAAACCATCATAAAGCTCAGAAGAAAAATCGTAACCAGAATTTCTATCAGTATCAAACCTTCTTATAAATATATAGGTACTATCTGTTAATTGCAGGCTAAAATCATTTACATATTTTAATTCATTTTTTTGCTTTCTACTATTTATATATTGTTTCTCAAACTTTTTTCTAACTTTACTACTATTAGGAACCACAAAATGATTCATTAAAAGCGATAATATTGTTACTAAAGTTGCACCTATAAAATAAGGGTACATAAATCTAGTAAAAGAAACTTTTGCATTTGTAATTGCAATAATTTCTGTGTTATTTGATAGTTTTGAGGTAAATAAAATTACAGCAATAAATAATGCCAAAGGCATAAATGTGTTGGTGTAATAAATAATAAAATTTACGTAATACTCATTTACAATTTGATAGAATCCTAAATCTGCATGTTCTAAAAAGTTATCAATTTTTTCTGATATATCAATAGCAACAGCAATAGGAATCAAGATTAATAAGGTAAACAAAAATGTTACCAAAAACCGTTTTAATATGTACCAATCTATTATTTTCAAATTTAATTCGTTTAAACGTGTAATTATTTAATTACCTAAAGATTAAAGCGTTTAGACAATCTATAATCTTTTATCCATTTGTATTACCATTCTATCTTTCCATTCTCTAAAATCGCCAGCAATAATATGCTTTCTTGCTTCTCGAGTTAACCAAACATAAAACCCTAAATTATGAATAGATGCAATTTGTTTTCCTAACATTTCTTTTGCGGCAAAAAGATGACGTAAATATGCTTTTGTGTAAAAAGTATCTACCCAAGTTGTACCTAGTTCATCAATTGGAGAAAAATCATCTTCCCATTTTTTATTTTTGATGTTAATGGTTCCATGAGCTGTAAATAACATTCCGTTTCTAGCATTTCTTGTTGGCATAACACAATCGAACATGTCTATACCTAACTCAATATTTTCTAAAATATTTATTGGTGTACCAACTCCCATTAGATAACGTGGTTTGTCTTCTGGTAAAATTGCTGTAACAACTTCTGTCATTGCATACATTTCTTCTGCAGGTTCACCCACAGAAAGACCACCAATAGCATTTGCTTGCTGACCAGAATTTGCAATATATTCTGCAGATTGTTGACGCAAATCTTTATACGTACTTCCTTGCACAATTGGCATAAAAGTTTGCTCAAAACCGTATTTGTACGGCACTTTATCTAAATGATTAATACATCTTTTTAACCATCTATGCGTCATATGCATAGAACGTTTTGCGTAATTATAATCGCAAGGATAAGGTGTACACTCATCAAAAGCCATAATAATGTCTGCGCCAATTGTTCGTTGGGTTTCCATTACATTTTCTGGCGTAAAATGATGCATAGAACCATCAATATGACTTTTAAACTTTACACCTTCTTCGTTTATTTTTCTTCTTCCGGATAAAGAATATACTTGATAACCGCCAGAATCTGTTAAGATATTTCTATCCCAATTCATAAACTTATGCAAACCACCAGCTTTTTCTAAAATATCTAAACCTGGTCGTAAATATAAATGATATGTGTTTCCTAAAATAATATCAGGATTTATCTCGTTTTTTAATTCTGTTTGATGAACTCCTTTCACAGTTCCAACAGTTCCCACAGGCATAAATATTGGTGTTTCTATTACTCCATGATCTGTAGTAATTGATCCTGCTCTTGCCTTAGATTTTGGGTCGGTAATTTTTAAGTCGAATTTCAATCGTTTAAATTTTGATGATTTTTGCAATTAAAATTAATTACAAAATAAAAGAATACGCATTTCTACTTCGTTCTCTCATTTATTTCATTGTTGGCAAAGATAGTATTATTTAAGAATAGAGAAATGAATTGAAGTGTTATAAAAAATGAAAAAAGTTTACCTATTCTTTTTCTTGGTAAATAGGCGCGTTAAGGATTGAAATGGAAATCCTTTTTTATTTTTTTAAATAAAAAAGATTGCAATGTAAAGCCTGACCTGTAAGGTAACGCCCAAAAACTACCAGCGTTTCTTTTTTGCCGAAAAACCAGAATTTTTCTTTTTATTTTTTGATGATGATTTTCTAAAAGAAGCACTTTTTTTGTTGAAATCGTTTTTTGTTGGTGCTGCTTTTTTCTTTGAAACCTGCTTTTTTGGTTTTTCTTTTACTACAGAAGCTTCTTGGGTTTTAGACGATGTAGAAATCATTTTATTAATTTCTTTCATTTCGTCTTCTGTTAATTCTCGCCAATCGCCTGTTTGTAAATAACCAAGCTCTACATTCATTATTCTGGTTCGTTTTAACTTGGTAACTTCATAATCTAAGTATTCGCACATTCTACGAATTTGGCGATTTAAGCCTTGCGTTAAAATAATTTTAAAAATTTTATCACTTACTTTTTCTACAAAACATCTTTTTGTTACGGTTCCTAAAATAGGAATTCCGTTTGCCATTTTTTCTATAAAATCTGCTGTAATCGATTTGTTTACCGAAACGAAATATTCTTTCTCGTGGTTGTTTCCTGCACGTAAAATTTTGTTTACAATATCGCCATCATTTGTTAAAAAAATTAATCCTTCGGATGGTTTGTCTAAACGACCAATTGGAAATAAACGTTCTGGATAATTTACATATTCTACAATATTGTTAGGCTCTCTTTCATCTGTAGTAGAAACAATGCCAACTGGTTTATTTAAAGCAATATATAAAGTTACATTTTTAGGCTCTACCAATCTACCATCTAATTTTACAACATCTTTTTTGGCAACTCTATTGCCTAATTGTGTTGGTTTGCCATTTATGGTAACTCTACCTTCGTTTATAAATTTTTCTGCTTCTCTTCTAGAGCAAATTCCCGAAGAACTTATGTACTTATTTAAGTTTATTGATTTTTGATTATTGGTATCCAAAAGAAAATAATTTTCTGCAAAAGTACAAACTATTTTAGGGGCTTAAAACGACTTCTTGAAAAATTAATTTTTAGAGTAAAAACTTTCTAAAATAATAGTTTTTAACTTATTATTTAATCTACTTTTCTTTTTTCAAACCATTTACCCACAAAATTTAGATTTAAAGTTAGTTTATGAAAATCTTCTTGAATTAAATTATTTTCTAATGTACCTTCTTTACCATAAGAATAAGAAACATTAAAATTACTATTACTATATTTTCTCATTGGTAAACCTACCCCAAAAGAAATAAAATAGCTATCTATTTGTTGATTAGATATCTTTAAAAACCCAGTGTTATAATTAAGTCCAAATCTATATTTTATGTTTGATGAATAATTAAACTTGTCTTTAGACGACATATATTCTAAACCAAATGCATAAATAGATTGATCTAAATATCGCTCGTTATTTTGCTGCTGATTTGTATCATTCCAAAGTATTTTTCTGTAATCTAAGCTAGTTGTAAACTCTTTATTTATAACAGATGTTAATCCAAATCCGTAAGAAAGCGGAAGCTCGAAGTCTTCTAAATCATTTTCTACCTCATCTTCTATAGATAAAGCCGTACCACCTAAAGTTGTTTTGTAAGATGTTCTTGTTTGTGTACCTCCTAAAGATGTTGGCAACTCTAAAGTACCACCAAAAGTTGTTTCTATTTTTTTAACATTTGGCAATTTATATTGAAAACCTGTTTTTAATTTTACACCTCCATAATGATTTTGATCATTAATAGAAACAAAAGAATCTGTATACAAAAGGCTTTCTTGCTCTATAGAACCAAAAAGAAAAGATAAATCTACACCAAAAGATAAATTTTTAAGTGCTTTAAAACCTGTTGATAAATAAAATTTATTTAAACCTCCTTCGCCAGTAATTCTTGTAATATAAGAATCTGCAGAACCTTCTATGGGCCTTTCAAGATCAACATTATAACCAGTTTTTGTGTATGGCAAAAGACCAATTCCTACTCCCCAATCTTTTTTTACAGGAAAAGCAATAGCAACATGAGAAATATTGCCATTATTACTCGTTTGAGTTATACTATTTGTTTGTAAAGTTGAATAAGTAGCATTTAAACCAAACTCATATAGAAAAGATTTTTGTAGAATATTACCTAAACTTGCTGGGTTAAAAATATTTATTTCATACGGATTAGATTGTGCAACTCCTGTATTTCCTAAACCCGTTAAACCACCTGTTGCAGTTTTATTTTCTACACCTAAGCCAAATAAAGAATACGGGGTATTAGAGTTATTTTGACCACATAAAACGTTTACTGAAGCTACTAATACTATTAATATTATTTTCTTTTTCATCTTAATAGTTTAAATATTTTACTGATAATTTTACGTTATTATTTGTACTTAAATTATTTTCTATAACCAAGTTATTTACATTGTTAGAATAATCTTGATATTGTATCATTAAAGCATAATTTAAATCGATGTCTGAAAATAAAATTTCTTCAACAAATCCGCTTAAATCAATTGAATAATAGATATTGTCATTAAACTCACTATCATCTTTGTATAAAATTGCAGAAGTTACATTACCATCAAGATCAGAAAGTGTTTTTATAATTCTGTTTTTGTGATCTACTATATATACTAATAATGATTCTGGTAAAGGATTGTTTTCATCATAACTACCTAATAAAGGATTAAAGCTAAGAGTTGCACTTAATGTGGTAGCGTTTTCTGAGAGTTCTAAAAGTTTTTTTATAGAAGGCATTTCTATTCTTGCAGCAATTCCAGACCCAGATTGTGCAAAAATTAAATCGTTAGTATCTTCGCTTAACTTTATTTCTTCTTCATCTTCTAAATTTCCTAAAACAGAACTAGATAAATCTGTTTCTATTTGATTAAATTGATTTGCAGCGCCAGAAATTACAAAATCTATATAATAACTATTATCCTCACTATCATCATCGTTTATTGAATAATACAAACGCATACACGAATTACCAGATAATGATGATGTTGCAGAAACATTAAAACCTAAAACATGCGTATTTTGTGTAGTTTCTGGAATAATTGCTAAACCTTTAAAATATTGTAAAAAATCATCAGAATTATTAATATCGTTATCAACAATTTTATCAAAAATTTCTTTACCTAATACATTATCCATTTTAATAAAAAGAGAATCTGTTTCTCTATTTGGTTTTGGTGTAAATGAAATTTCTCCTAAAGTCTCATCATCATAATCTAAAAAAGAAGTGTTATAAAAGTAATCACCTTCAATAGGTTCAAAAGTTTCTGTTATTCTATGTAATTTATAGGTTTGTACTTTTGTGGTATCTCCATAGTAATAACTATCATAATTTAAAATCATGCCTATAGAATCGTAAACAGCATCTGTACTTACACTGTAAGTAGATGTTATTAATTGCATATAAGATTTTGCAGTTAAATTACCTAAATTATCATCCTTTACGCTACCTAATAAAATTCTATTAGTACTAGAAGTTAGCAAAGAATCTAATTTAAAAGTTCCTGCTTTTATAGCAAAAGTATCAATTACTCTTACTCGAACATCGTTTTCTATAAAATCACTTCCAACCTCGTAAGTTGTTGTTTCGTCGGTATCACAAGATGCTAGAAAAACAAAACTTATAAAACCAATAATTAAATACCTCATTTTACTTTTTGTGGCAAAAATATTAGGCTAATTATCATACGAAATCATAAAATATACAAACAACACTTTTTTATAGACTTAACATTAAAAAACACCTCTAAAACCTATAATTAACAACTTTTAAGAAAATTAACATTTGGTTTACATAGTTATCTATAAAATACCCCTGTTTGTCTATTTTGTACTATTTTCTAATTAATAGCTTTTAGTTTTGCCCAACAATAAAGCAAATGAATAAATTTAACATAATGAGAAAAACAAATTTTATACAAAAAAGTAGCGTTCTATTTATAGCTACAGTACTGTCTCTATTTTTTATAGGTTGTAGCAGCGATGATGACGATGATGAATATGGAAACTGGGTAGAAAGCTCTACTTTTGACGGAAATTCTAGAGCAAATTCTGTTAGTTTTACAATTGGTACAAAAGGATACTTAGTAACTGGTTATGATGGCGATGATTATTTATCTGATACTTGGGAATATGATTCTGAAGGAGATTTTTGGAAAGAAAAAGCTCCGTTTCCTGGAACTGCAAGAAGTGGCGCAGTTGGTTTTTCTATAAACGGAAAAGGATATTTAGGTACAGGTTATGATGGTACTAATAAATTAAATGATTTTTGGGAATATGACCCAACAACAGATTCTTGGACTCAAAAAGCAGATTTTGCTGGAACTGAAAGATATGGAGCAATTGGTTTTGCAATTGGAAACGATGGATATATAGGAACAGGTTATGATGGTAGCGAACAAAAAGATTTCTGGAAATATAATGTTGCTTCTGATACGTGGGAACAATCTGTAGGTTTTGGTGGGCAAAAACGTCAAAATGCATCTGTTTTTATTATTGATGATATTGCTTATATTGGTTTAGGAATTCACAACGGATCTTACGAAGAAGATTTTTATTCTTTTAATGGATCTACTTGGACAAGATTAACCGATTTAGATGATGATGATGACGATGATGATGATTATGAAATTCTTTTAAGTAGTGGTGTTGGCTTTTCTTTAAACGGATTGGGATATATTACAACAGGAATTTCTGGAGCAATTACTACAGAAAGCTGGTCTTACGACCCTACAACAGACACTTGGGATGAGTTACCAGTATTTGAAGGTTCTGCAAGACAAAATGCATCAGCTTTTACTTTTCCTAATAAAGCTTACGTTTTAATGGGTAGAAGTGGTAGTTATTATTTTGATGATGTTTGGGAATTTAGACCAGATGAGTTAGAAAATGAAGATGATTAACATTTAGTATATTATTTATTTCCCCAATTATATAAATAAAATATATTAACCTTAATATATTTAAACATTAGGTTGAAGAAAAAGTTACCTCTTAAGTAATTTTATCTTCAACCTCTTTTTATGATAAATACAACAGTTTATTGGGAGTTTTTTAAGAAAATAAAACTATAAATTCGCAAATATTAAATTAATGAGTAAGTTGAATAGTATTTTAAAAAAATCGAACACCACAATAATTGTTCATATTATTATATGGCTATTCTTTATTGCCATAACTGCTATACAATCTTATTCTAGATTTAGTACAATTCCTAATGAGTTTTACTTTTTAAACTTCATCTTTATTTCTGTATTCTATTTAAATTATACAGTTCTTATTCCTAATTTTTTATTAAATAAGAAAATTATTACTTATATAATTATTTCTATATCATTAATTTTCTTACTTTTTTTAATTTTTGAACCCTTGATAAAAAATCAAATAAAACCACCTTTTATTAATGAAGAATTAAAAAATAGATTTCAAGGACCAAGAGAAGGTAGAATAAACTTAAAACCTCCTATTTTATTATTGCTTTTCTTTGCACTAAGTACCTGTGTTAAGTTAGTATCAGAATGGTACAAGTCTGAAAAAGAAAGAACTATAGCTGCAACACAAAAGGTAAATTCAGAATTATCTTTTTTAAAAGCACAATTAAATCCACATTTTTTATTTAATACTTTAAATAGTATTTATTCGTTGGCAAATAAAAAATCTGACGATACAACTGTTGCCATAGTTACACTATCTGAACTAATGAGATATATGATTTATGAAGCAAATGAAGAATTTATATCTTTAGAAAAAGAAATAGATTACATCAAAAACTATATCTCTTTACAATTATTACGTTTAAAAGATTCTAGTGGCGTACATATAAATGTTCATGGCGATTTAAATTACAAAATAGAACCCTTATTACTTATTTCATTTATAGAAAATGCTTTTAAATATGGCACAGATTATAAAGGAAAAACGGATATTAAAATAAAAATAACTATTCAAAATAATGAATTGTGTTTAGAAGTTGTTAATATTTCTTCTTTACAAAATACGATCAATAAAAATTCTGGAATTGGTTTAGAAAACATCAAAAACAGATTACAATTATTGTACCCAAATGCGCACACTTTAGAGATTACAAATCATAAAAAATCATTTGAAGTCAATTTAAAAATCAAACTAAAAAAATAACAAATGAAATGTATTATTATTGATGATGAACCTCTAGCACTAGAATTATTAGAAGATTTTATATCTAAAGTTCCGTTTTTAGAATTGATAGCAAGTTGCTCTAATGCCTTTGAAGCTGCTAATGTTTTACAAGAACAAAAAATTGATTTAATTTTTACTGATATAGAAATGCCAGATTTTTCTGGAATCGATTTTATAAAATCTTTAGACACAAAACCGATGTTTATTTTTACAACAGCGTACTCACATTATGCTGTAGAAGGTTTTAATTTAAATGCTATTGATTATTTGGTAAAACCAATTCCGTTTCATCGATTTTTAAAGGCGGCAACAAGAGCCCAAAATTTATTAAAATTAAAAGTTGAAGAAGAAATTACTGTTCCGTCAAATCAAGAAACTGCTCCGAAATTTATTTTTGTAAAATCTGAATACGAGAATTTAAAAATAAATTTAGCCGATATAAAATACATAGAATCTTTAAAAGATTACATTAAAATTCACACCAATAAAGAGAAACCTATTTTAACACTTAGTAGTCTTAAAAGTTTTGAAGAAAAATTAGGGAAATTAAATTTTATACGCGTTCATAAATCTTACATTGTTTCTTTAAAACACATTTATTCTGTGCAAAGAAATAGAATTATTATTGATGATAATTGGATACCAATTGGTCAAAATTATAGAGATGATTTTATCAAAAAAATTGAAAATTAGTCTTCTAATTCAATTGTTCTAAAGGTTAAATTAATTCGTGGTGAATTCACTTTTTTAGTTGGTGGCAATCTGTGTAACCAATTAGTTTGCGTTCCTTTTTTCATCACTAATAAACTACCTCTTTGTAAAATAATGTCAATTCTTTGTTTATTTTCTTTATGCTTAAAAGAAAATTTACGTTCTGCGCCTAAAGAAAGTGATGCTATTGCGCCGTTTTTTCGTAACATTTTTTCTCCATCAGCATGATAAGCCATGCCTTCTTCTCCTGAATGATACAAATTCAACAAACAAGAATTATAGGTTTCGTTACTTTCTTTTTCTACAATTTCTTTGAGTTCTAATAATTCTTTTATCCAAAGATTTGCCGTTTTTGTAACTTTAGAATACGTGTATGAATACTCAGAATCGCCATACCAAGCCACTTTTCTTTTTGTTATTATCTTTTTACCAAAAATTATTGCTTCATCATTTTTCCAGTTGATGTTTTCTAATAATTGCTGATAATAAAAATCGCACTGTTTTTTAGTTAAAACAATTCCATGATAATTTGTAATTCCATCAAAAGGTAAAATATTCCTTATTTTATCCGAAGAAAATAAATCCATAAAATAAAGATATTAAAAATATTTTGGTTTTTCTTTAATATGAATTATACTGATTTAGGTCATTTTAATTTAAAATATAAATTATTATATTTATATCAAATAAAAATCGCCTTTAACTATTTAAAATTTAGCATTATAACTATTATTTTACACTCTTAAAAAAAGAGAATATTGTTACAATTTTAGCGCTTAAAATAAGGTTGAAATATCTATATAAATAAATGTTTTACTAAATTATTACTGATGAAAAATTTAAATAAAATATTAACAGAAATTACACAACTTACAAATACGATTGAAACTAAATATCCTGAACTTTATAGAGATCTAGATGAAAACCCAATGACAATTCCGTCTAATAATCATCCACAAATGGATAAAAAAATAATGGAAGAATATCTCGATAGTTTAAAGCAATTATTAGAACATTATTTACAAGAAGAAAAAATAAGAAAAAACACACTTTAATATCTAAATTATGGGAGAAATTGCTACATCAAACAGACAAATATCTTTGTTTTACAACTCTAAATCTGCAACAGGAAAACAAACATTAGCGTATGCTATGACAGAAGGTTTACCTGTTCTAGAAATAGATATTTTAAAAACTAAACTTACAGGAACACAAATTGTAGAACTTGCTCATCGATTACATCTTGAAGTTGGAGATCTTATTGATAAAAATCACGCAGCGTATAAAACCGATTTAAACTCTGATGAATTTTCTACAGATGATTGGATAAAAATGATACAACATAAACCTGAAATTATGAAACAACCAATTGCTATTCGTGGTGATATTACTATTTTAATTAAAACGCCTACAGATATTTTAAAAATATAATTTATTTATCTTCAATTACTTCCATTCTTCTTAATTTAGGTAAAGAATTAGGATAATTTTCTTGTATAAATTTAATTAATTCTTCTCTAATTGTACAACGTAAAGTCCAAGTATCCGAAGCATTTCTTGCACTAAATGTGGCACGTAACTCTATAACATATTGATCGCTTTTTGTAACTAAAAGCTCTCCTACTTTTTTATCCCAAAGTGGATTTTCTTTTAAAAGTGAATTTAATTTTTTTCTTAATTCTTGTACAGGAAATGTATAATCTACATAAATATAAACGCTACCAATTAAATCTGTTGTACTAAAAGTCCAGTTTACAAAAGAGTTATCACTAAAGAAATTTAAAGGCAAAACTAAACGTCTCCAATCCCATGTTTTAATTACTACATAAGTAAGTGTAATATCTTCTACTGTACCAAATTCTCCTTTTATTTCTACTTCATCATCAATTTTTATAGGCTGTGTAAACGCAATTTGAAAACCAGTAATTAAATTTGCTATTGATTTTTGTGCAGCAACACCAGCTATAATACCAATAACACCAGCAGAAGTAAGTATTGTTGTTCCTATTTTTTTTACATCAGGAATATTCCATAAAATGGCTGCAACAGCAATTGTAATAATAATTACCAAAGAAATACTCTTTAAGAAACGCAATTGTGTAAGTACTTTTCTGTCTTTAGATTTATGATTATCTTCCTTAATAAATTTTTGTTTTACTAATTCTTCTACAATATTTAAAGATGCAATTAATATCCAAGAGAAATTAATGATAATAAGACTTTGAATAATTTTATACCAAATTGTATTTAATTCGATAAAAGAAAAAGAACTATAAAGAAACAATAACGACAGAAAAAATAATGTTGGTTGCTTTAAATGTTTTAATAATAGTGATTTTAAAACTGTAGATTTTCTTCGATTAGAGAGTTTTAGAATCCAAAATAAAACCCAACTCAATGCAAAACCAAGTAAAATTGCACCAAACAAAATCACACAAAAAGTAATCCAAGTTTCTTTAGAAAATGATATTTTTAAAAAATTGAGAACCATAAATCAATATTTTTACATTGCACCAAAAAAACAACTAACGGACAGTTAGGTTTTTATAATTTCTTAAAATTTCTATTGTAGCATTATAACCCAAATTAAAAATAGCATCGATACTATTCATATCAAAAGTGCCATAATTAATTAAATCTTCTGGATAAATAACTAAATTACAATCAGAAAACTTTAATATTGATTCTGAGCTTGATTTAATTTTAAACGCTCTTTCTACCACAGAATAAGAATGTTTTAAATCTTTAATGCTAATTTTTTTTAATGGATTTACATAAACTCCAATAATTTGGTCGCAATCTTTTTTTAACGGTTCTACAGGAAAATTATTAAGTGTGCCTCCGTCAATATAAAATGAATCATTAATTTTTGTGGGTGTAAAAACACCAGGAAATGACGCTGAAGCAATTATTGGTTTTATAAGCTGACCTTTACTAAATATTTTTAAAGTTCCGTCTATTACATTCGTTGCTGTAATAAATAATGGTTTTTTTAAAGTATTAAAATCATCTACAGGAAAAAATGTTTTAAGATCATCATAAAATTTTACAGAATCTATAAAACCAGGTTTATTATAAGCAAATCTATTTGTGTTAAAAATAGGTATTGTTTTAAAGAAATTTAATATTTCTGCCCAACCAACTCCTTGTGCATACAAAGCCCCAACAATAGCTCCAGCACTTGTACCTGCTATGTGTGTTGGATAAATACCGTTTTCTTCTAAAGCTTTAATTGCCCCAATATGAGCTGCTCCTCTAGCTCCACCTCCAGAAAGTACTAAACCTGTTTTCATTATAATTATATAATTGTATTACAAATTTATCAACTAAATAAGAGCTTCTAAATGATTATTATCAGTTGATTATAAAATGGGACTAAACACTTTGGCTAAACCTTCTTTTAAACGCTCTATTTTTGGTCTTTTTATATATTGCTGATAATCTATTTGATTACTTTTTTCGCAGCCATTCAAAAAATCTAGTTTTAATTTTGTAGTTATTTCTCTTTCGTAAATTAGAATATTTACTTCATAATTTTGTTCAAAACTTCTAATATCAAGATTTGCTGTTCCTATTGATGTAAGTTCATCATCAGAAATAATAACTTTACTATGTAAAAAACCATCTGGATTTAAATAAATTTTAACTCCTGATTCTAGCAAAGTTTCAAAATAAGATCTTACATTCCATTTTACAATAAAGCTATCAGAATTTGCAGAAAGTAAAAGCCTAACATCTACGCCACTCATTGCTGCAACTTGCAACGCTTCTTTTATTGCTTCTCCTGGAATTATATACGGATTTGTGATATAAACATATTTTTTTGCGCTATTTATAATAGCATAATATAGTTGATGAATAGAAGAAAAATCGGAGTCTGGACCACTTGCAACTACTTGCGCAATTGAATTTCCTGATACAAGATTTTTAAAAAAATATTTAACATTTAACAAATCATCTTTTCCACTTGCAAAATACCAATCCATAGCAAAAACAGCTTCTAAACTATTTACTACATCGCCTTTTAATTGTAAATGCATATCATACCAATTTCCTAAATCTGGATCTCCTTTTATATATTTATCGGATACATTTATGCCGCCAGTAAAACCAAAAACACCATCAACAATAATAATTTTTCTATGGTTTCTATAATTTATAGAAGAAAGAAATTTACCAAATTTCATTGGTAAAAAACTATAAACTTCTATTCCTGTTTCTTTTAATTTGTGTAAGTATTTATTACTTAAAGTTCTACTACCTAAGGCATCATAAAGAAAACGTATTTCTACTCCTTCCTTTTGTTTGCGCATTAAAATGGATTTAAATTTGTCTGCTAAATCTCCTTCTTCAAAAATATAATATTGAATATGAATAAATTTTTTAGCGGTTTCCATAGCAGAAAAAATAGCTTCAAATGTTGCTGGGCCGTTTATTAAAGGAGTTAATTCGTTTTCAATACTCGGTATAAATTTCGACCCTTTTATAATTAGTTTAGCTAATTTTACATGTTTTTTAATTGCTGTAGGAATATTTGTATCTTCATTTTCATTTAGATGATTGTAATAATGATCAACTTGCTCATAATATTCAGAGATTTCCTTGGTTTGTTTAAGCTTATAAAATTTATTCTTTTTTCTATTTCTACCAAGAATAAAATAAAATAACATTCCACCTACAGGTATTGTAAAGATAGCCAACAACCAAGCTAAAGTTTTTGTAGGTCTAACACCATTAAGCAGCAGTTTACCAACTAAAAAAAAAGCGATAAGTGAATATATAATAAGCGCTAAAACCATAATTAAACTACAAATTTTGTATTGTATTATTATTTAACTTCAACCACTAATTAAAGTTATTTTGATATTTAAAGATAGTAAATTAAACTGTTAAAAAACAGAGCATTTCCTTTAGAATATCTCTTAATTAGAATCTAATTTAAACAGAAAAAGAGGAAATAAATAATTTCATTTCCTCCTTTTTTTCTCAGATTTTGTAATTAAACAATTTCTACTTTTTTAGGCTTAAGTTTCTTAGAATCTTCTTTTTTAAGTAAATTAAAACTAAGAACTCCATCTTTATATTTTGCCATAACATCTTCTTCTTTTACAGAATCTGGAAGTTTTAATCTTTTTTCAAAAGAATTATAACTAAACTCTTTACGAGTATAATTGTCTTCTTTTTCTTCTTTAGATTTAGAGCTTTCTGCAGAAATATTTAAACATCCTTCATTAATCGTTACATCAAAATCTTTTTTCTCAAAACCAGGTGCAGCCAATTCAACTTCAAAAGCATCATCAGTTTCCTTAATATTTAATGCAGGTTCGTCTAATTTTTTGTTCCAAAGTTTAGATCCAAAGAATTCATCGTTATCAAAAAAATCTGTTGAAATTAGATTTTCTAATGGTCTACTTTTAAATTTTACTAGTGACATAATTTTATGATTTTAAATTAAACAAATATTACACAACAAAATTAAAAACAAGACAATATTTATAAAATGATCTAGATCAGCGCACTAAAATATATTAAATTAATAATAAAAAAATCTGGTAATTATGTTGCATATGCATATACAAAAGAAAAAGTTGCTATGAAATTAAATCGAAACCCTATAAAGGCAAGTGGCGGATTTACAAAAGCTGTTGATTGTAGTTTAACGGCTAATTGTAATGATCTCAATTTGATTAAATTTGAAGTTAAAAAATTCTATCAGTATTTGTGATTGGTACGGAGCTATTGTTCCGAATGACAAATAAAAACACCTAAATTTACTATAGAAGTCGTTCCATAATTTGAAACGGCTTTTTTATTATTATTCACTACATAAATTTAAAGTGAAGTAGACTACCTAATAAATTTGGTACCAAATTTTTAAGCTACATTTTTATTGTTTTTCATTATTAATTCTATTTCCATTTCTAAAGGCGACTTATAACCTAAAGAAGAATAAAATCTTTCATGTTTTCTAGCTTTTCATTGGAAACTTCTTTTTTAAAAATGTAAATTATGGTAATTAAAAAGCTTTAGCAGCAGCATTTTCCCATCACTATTCGTTTTGCTTATATAAGCCTCCTTTAAATCAGTTGTCTATAATCTTTTTGGTTTATTACTATTTAAATTATGATAAATACCTGCAATCTTCATAGGAATATCATAAATATAATTTTTTAATGAAACTTCAGTATTAATTATTTCTGCTTGGAGCAACATATTTGTCTTTTTCCATCTAATTGGACAAATATATTTTCTAGTTGCCAATGTAGAAGTTGAACTACCTAATTTAATTTTAGCATAGAAGATTGCTAATTCATTTTTTTGTTTATCATTTTTCAGGTAAAAACTCCCTTTTAATTTACTCATTTTACTTAAATTTATAATAATTAAAGCAAATCAAGGATCAATACTAAATAGTTCGCAAACCACGAGTTGATTATGGACATTGTGAACTTTTCGTTACCCTATTGATTACCAAAAACAACAGGGTAACACATAAGGTAACTGTAAAATAAAATTAAAAGTGGTTTTTGACATATTTTTATGAAATGCCAAACAACTCTTTATATCCATTGAATAGAACTTAAAGTCAGTATTTATAGTAGATTAGATGTTTTTTTTACTGCAAAAAAGTGATGTAATAAAAAAAGCCTCACATAAAATGCAAGGCTTTTGGCGGAGAAAGAGGCTCTCTCACCTACTATATCATAAAATCTCATAAAACGCCTAAAGCCCTTTAAATATAGGGTTTTAATTTTTTGAGTTTTTTAAAAAATCATAGAATATCACTTGATTTCACAAAAATTGGGTGTAAATTTGGGTGTAACTTTTTAATAGGTATGATTCAAATAAAACGAAATTTAATTTTCTCACTTGAAAAGAGAAAAAAAGCAGGTCAGTTAATTACAGAAAACGTACCAATACGTTTACGAATAAATTATGAAGGTTCTCGTTTAGACATTCAAACAGGGTTTCGTATTGATATTGCTAAATGGAATCAAGATAAAGAACAGGTTAAAAACGGTTCTTATAATAAACTAGAGCAAAGCTCAGCTTCTATTAATTCACGAATTTTAGAATTGAAAGTTGCTATTCAAGATTTTTTTCAAGAATGTGAAAGCCAAGATAAAATCCCTACCAAAGATCAAATTAGAATAATAGCAAAAAGTTTAAAGAAAAAAGGAAAGGTTGAAGTTGAAAAAACAACAGAGAGTTCATTTTTTGATGTGTTTGATTTATTTGTAAAAGAAAATAGTCATTTAAATAATTGGAGTGATGCAACACTTACCAAATTTGCAACTGTAAAAAAACATATTACGAGCTTTAACCCTATTTCAAAATTTGAAGATTTTGATGAAAGCGGACTTACAGATTATCTTACACACCTGAGGAAAGAAAAGAAAATGCGAAATAGTACCATTAAAAAACAACTTGGTTTTATTAAATGGTTTCTTAGATGGAGTTTTGAAAAAAGACATCACAATAATAATGCTTACCAAGGTTTTAGACCGAAAATCAAAGATGCTCAGAAAACAGTAATATTCCTTACAGAAGAAGAAAAAACAAAGCTACTTAAATATGAAATTCCTAGCACTAAAAAATATTTAGAAAGAGTTTTGGATGTCCTGATCTTCTGTTCATATTCAGGGCTCCGATATTCAGATGTTTATAATTTAAAAAATAGTGATATTAAATCTGATTTTTTTCAAATTATTACCGTAAAAACAGACGACGCACTAATTATTGAATTTAACAAACATAGTAGAGCTATTTTGGAAAAGTATTCTCATATACCATATAAAAAAGATAAGGCTTTACCTGTTATTTCAAATCAAAAGATGAATGAATATTTAAAAGAATTAGGGGAATTGGCAGAGATAGATTCACCAGTAAGATTAACACATTATATAGGAAACAAAAGAATTGATGAAGTATTTCCTAAATATGAACTTATGACAACACATATTGGACGAAGAACTTTTATTTGCTCCGCTTTATCAATTGGAATACCTGTACAAGTGGTAATGAAATGGACAGGGCATTCAGATTACAAAGCAATGAAGCCCTATATTGACGTAGCCGACAAAACAAAGAAAAATGCAATGGAAAAATTTAATGAATTATGATCTATTTTACAACAATTACTGATTGTATTCTTGCTATAAAAGATAATTTAAAAGTTCTGCAAATTAATACTATTAGAATAACAGATTTAGAAAGTTACCAAAAATTTTGTGATACATTTTCTATTGATGAATTTAGAAGCTCCATTAGAGAATATAGAGACATTAACGGAAGAGAGAACTTAAAGCAAGAATTAAGATTAATTTTATCAACAATTAAAGATTATTCAAAATTTTATAACGAGAATCAAATTAGCTTAAATTCAATGGATCCTTCATGTTTATTAAGAAATTTAATAAAACCAATAGAATTAAAAGAAACCCTTGCCTACAGGAAACAAATTCCAACCAATAAATCTATAACTGTATTAAAAGGAAATTATGAACAGATGTCTCTTAGATTTTCTGACGAACATCCTGAAATGATTACTATTCTAAAAAAAATAAACCTCTTAGAAAAAGAAAAAGAAAAATTACTAAACCTTTATAATGAGTGGGTTTTAGAACGTAAAATACTTGAAAAAAAATACAATAATTTATTAAGCTTCAAATTCTATTATGTATTACAAAAACTAGAAACTATTAAAGAAATTATTGAAGAAGATTATATAGAAAACATCGAAATACTTAATTTAAATTTCAATAATGACTTATTAGAAATAATAAACGAATATTTTACACGTAGCCTTACTGCTGTTTCTGCTAAAGATTTTTTTAACAATTTTGAATTATCTGGACTAAAAGTAGAAAAGAAAAAAATGTCAGATACTAAACTATATTTTTTAATTGATTCATTAGCAAATACTATTAAAGATAAACTTCAAAAAGAAAAATGGATCAATACTTCATTAGACTACTTCGAAAAAAAAAGACACATTTACGACAAAAAGAAGACTTATGAAAAAGAGTTCTATGAAAAAATTATTACCAATGAAGTAAAAGAAAATCATTTTGTAAATAGATTATCGAAAGCAATTCAAATGATTTAAAAGATAGTTAAAGACATTTTGAAATAAGTTTTAATTACGAATTAAAGCTTATGAACCTCTATTTGACATTATAAATAAATCTCCACCAAAAATATTTTCACAAGAACATAATGCGCTGACTATAAGCCTTCTAAATTACACATTAAATAATCCCCACCATTTTCCACCAAAATTTCATTCTAATTTTACAGTATTCGAATACAACAACCGATGTACACGGTTAAGTTTAATACAACAAATTAGATATTATGAATTTAGAATCAATTAAAGAAAAACCACTCTTCCAAATGACAGGAGAAGAGTTTATATTTCTACAGAACAACCTAAACAATGAATTGCCCTCAAAAACTTTAGAACCTGAAAAAGGCAAAAAGTATGTTTATGGTATTAGAGGAATTGCAAAACTTATAGATGGTAGTACCTCCAAAGCTAACAGATTAAAAAAGTCTGGAATAATTGATAAAGCCATTATACAAAATGGTCGTAAAATTATTGTTGATGCTGAGCTTGCACTTCAACTTATGAATCAATCTAAATAAAAAAATATCATGTTAGCGCATGATATTTTTTAATCACTAACAAATGTCAATGATTCTGTGTCGAATACAAATATACAAAATCTGTTGACTATCAATTCACAAATCAATGGAAAATAAAAAAGCGAATTCAAAGAATTCACAGGGCAATGATATGCCTAATAAAAGGAATATTTTAACTGACAAAACAGCAAATGAATGGTTAGAAATAGGTTCTAGAATTATTGACCCCAAGCCTTTATTTGGGAATATTTGGCATCAAGGAGAAGTTGGCATTCTTTTTTCAAATACAGGAAAAGGAAAATCAATACTTGCAGTACAATTAGCAGATGCTATTTCTAAAGGAAATCCAATACTTGGAGAAAATACGGATAAATACATTGTATTATATTTTGATTTTGAACTATCTACTAAAGCCTTTCAAAAGCGTTACTCCAAAAGTAATACAGAACTTTATTCTTTCAGTCCTAATTTCGTAAGAATAGAAATTGATAGAGGTGAAAATTCAGAAGATGAAAAGTTATCATTTGAGCAATTAATTATCAACTCTATAACAATTCAAGCACTCAAAAACAATGCAGAAGTTCTTATAATAGATAACATTACTTACTTAGCAGCTTCTAACGAAAAGAGCCACGAAGCATTAGAGCTAATGAAGATAATTTTAAAATTATCTAGAGAATATAGTATCTCAATACTACTAATAGCACACACCCCAAAACGAGACATTTACAGTCCTATTCAACTTGAAGACTTAGCAGGATCAAAAGCATTATCAAACTTTGTTGATATCTGTTTCTGTATTGGAGAATCTGTAAAAGGAGACAATATTAGATACATAAAGCAATTAAAAAACAGAAACTATCCAATTGAATACGGACAAGAAAACGTTATTAATTGTGAAATAGAAAAAGAAAATAGTTTTCTCAAATTTAATATGATGGGGTTTGGAGGTGAAAAAGAACATTTACAAGCTTCAAAAACAAATGAAGATAAAAGAATTTTAGAGGCACAGAGCCTAAAAGATGCAGGAAAAACTAATACTGAAATAGCTAAAACTTTTGGGGTTAGCCCAAGAACTATTGGTCGTTGGCTAAAATTAACCTAAACAGGACATTTAAGTGCCGACCCCAAAAACAGACGTAATCAATTCTTTTTCAAAACAATACAACAAATAATTTAAGAAAAAGGACACGACATCCTTAGTGCTTAGAAATTAATAGGCAAGAAGTGCCAACTGTTTTTGTGGGACATTTTACGCCGTGTCACTTATAGGAAATAAGCCACATAATTAAAAAATATAATAAACTGTAAAACAAACTTTTAACTCTTTTAAACAATAGTTTTTGAGTCGGCAAAAAGTGGACATTTATTAGAAATAATATTAATAACAGTCAGCAATAATAATTTTATTGCTGTTGAAAAAAAAAAATATGAATTGTAAAAAAGCAAAACAAATAGACCTAGTACCTTACCTAAAAAAACAAGGTTTTAGGGTAAGTAAAACCACGAAAAAAGATATTTGGTTCTTTTCCCCTTTTAAGAATGAAAAAACACCATCCTTTAAAGTTAATATCTCAAAAAATGTGTTTTTTGACCACAGTTCTGGAATTGGCGGAACAATCATTGACTTTGTAATGAAATACAATAATTGTTCAATTAAAGAAGCCTTAGTCATTTTATCTGAAGACACTTTTTCTATTCACCAGCAAACAAAACGAATTAAGAGCGAGACAAAACCCACCTACTCTATTAAAAAAGTAACTGAATTAACAAATCCACAATTATTAAATTATTTAAGCAACAGGAAAATCAATTTAAAATTTGCTACACGATTTTGTTTTCAAGTTCATTACTCTTTTTCTAATGGAAAAGAATTGTACGGAATTGGGTTTATGAATGATGTTGGCGGATTAGAAATCGTAAATATTTTCAATAAAAAATTCAGGAAAATTTGTTTAGGAAAAAAAGAAATTACAACCATAAATAATAATTCTGATGTTGTTTCAATATTTGAATCTTGGTCTGATTTCCTTTCTTATCTCACTTTGAAAAAAGAAATACCTAAAGAAAATTTCATCATACTTAACTCTACTTCTTTAGTCAAAAAGACGATTAGTTTATTAGAAGATTACATGGTAATAAAATTATTTTTTGACAACGATGAAGCAGGAAATAAAGCTACCGATTTTATAGTAGAAAATGCGAATGGTAAAATTATAGACAATAGAATACATTATAAAAACTTCAATGATTTAAATGATTATTTGATGAATAAAAATTAATACAGTCAGTTCTTAGCCAGTCGTGGCTTTAATTCCTTTTTAGTGCCTACTTCGTGCCCTAAAAAGAAATCAAAACCCGCTGGCTTATTCACAGAAAATGTTCATAAGAAAAAAAACAAAAGAAAAATGAAATCAGATTCAAACAATAAAGTAAAGGTCGTTTTTTACCTCAATGCAGAGGATAAAGAAGTAATTAAAATTCAATGTGAATCATTACAAATAAAACCTTCTTTTTTTTACAGAAATGCAGTTTTAGAAAAATTAGGTAAACCAATATTTACAAAAAAAGTACATGATTTAGATACCAAGAAATATTTGACTTCTTTAATTAGAATTGGAAATAATTTAAATCAGATAGCAAAAAAATTAAATTCAAATGAGCAATTTTTAATCAAAGACCAACAAGTCGTTTTGAACGAAATTAAACATATCAATAACCACATTATAGAAATCAATTCAAAATTATAAACCATTATTATGGAAGAAAATACAAACAATGCCATCTTTACTTTAATGCAAAAAGTAGTAGATAAATTAGACGCTATTTCTAAAGACGTAAGTAATATAGACCAAACAGAATTAAGCCATGTTTTCTCAGAAGAGAATGAGAAGTTAAAAAACTTAATAGAAACAACTATTAGTAATCAACATGTACTTGATCAAAAAATTCTATCTAAAAAAGAAATAGATGATTCTATAAAAGAAAATGCAGTAACTCCTAATGTAAATAATTATACTGAATTCAGTTTATTAGGGAGTAAATCACACTTTAAACCTAAGACATTAATTATTATGCTTTTTAGTTTACTTATAATATGGAGTTCTATAAAATATCTTCCTTCATATTTTATGGAAAAGAATTCTATAAGTAAAGCAAAAGAAGACTATCAGATTTTCTATAACTATTTTTATTTCAAAGAGTTCGAAAAAAATAAAAACGCAGCTGCAAATGAAATTCTAAAAAAAATAATACAAAAAGACCCCATCTTTATGGAAGAATACCAAACACTTTTAAGCACTTATCAACGAGAAATAAAAAAGCAAGAATTAAAAGAACAACTTAACGCACTTGACAATAATGATCGCTAAATTAGAATCCATAGCATACTTACAAAATGCGCTTGATTATTGTGAACGTGGAGGAGAATTAATAGCGTCCAATAAATGTATCGGAAATAGTACTGAAATAAACTCTCAGATAGAAAGAAACAACGCTCTTAATGATAGATGTGTAAAAAATACTTTTCATATCAAAATAAGAATTGCTCCAGAGGACAAAGGAAAATTAAATACCCAAGATTGGATTGATATTTCAAACGATTATGCTAAAATGATTGGTTTTAAAGAGAATCTTTATGCTGTGTATATGCATGAAGAAGGTACGAATAAGGAACATATTCATATTGTAGCATCACGTATTCAATCTAATAATCTAGCAGTTGAAGATAGTTTTACCCATTATAAGAATATGGACTTTTGCCGAGAGATTGAAAAAAAGTATAAATTAAGACAAGTAAAACGTGTTTTAGAAACTGTAAAAAAGCAAGAAATTTTCATTAAAAATGATAATAGAATTGCACCATTGGAAGAAAAAATTAAATCTGCTATTAATCAATCTGATTCTTTTGAAGATTTTGAGTTTCACTTAAAAAACATGGGAGTTAAAACAAAAAAAGGAAGAGGGATTGGATTTATAGATGAAAAAGGGGTTTATATAAAAGGTTCTGCCATTAATAGAAAATACTCTTTAAAAGGAATTGAAAAGCTATTATCTTACGAACAACAAGAAAAACGAATGAATAAAAAAAACAAGGGTTTTAAAATGTAAACTTTTGAATAAACATGGAACAATATATAAAGCTATAAATAGATATTTATAGCTTTATCTTTTTGTATAAATGCACATTTATATAAAAAGACAAACTGTACGTGACGCCTGCCGCTGAGGCGCATTTTAAAAATCAGTTGATTTTTAATACTTGCTTGTGAAGAAAAAATCAACTGATTTTTAAAACGGAAGAACTGAATTTATAGTTGTATTTAAATATAAATACTTTTTTTTATAAAATTATTCAAAATAGCCAAATTTATAACCGTCACAAAAACAAGCACTTAAGATATTTGTATTAAATTAGAAAACAATTACAAAGAAAAATATTTGTTTTTTAATTATAAATATTAGTATCTTTGTGTGAATTAGAAAATGATTACAAAGAAATTTTATGATAAAAATTAATCAAATAGCAGAAGTTCAATTTGGACTTTATAAGAAAAAAAGCAAAAAAGGAGATACTAAATATCTTACTACTGGCCATTTTGACAATTTCTTAAATCCAACGCTATTTGATGATAGTTTTATCAACATTACAGGTAAAGATACAAAGTTTTTATTACAACCTAATGATGTGATTCTTACTGGAAAAGGACAACGAATTTTTGCATGGAGTTACGATGAATCATTTGGCAAGGTTGTTCCTAGCTCATTATTTTACATTATTAGAGCAGATGCAGCATTGATTGATAGTCGCTATTTGGCTGCTGTTCTTAATTCTGGACGAAAACGTTATGAGTTAGAATTACTTGGTGTGGGTTCTTCTATAATATCTATTGCTAAAAATGATGTTTTAGATTTTGAAATACCGTTACCGAGTATAGAAGAACAACAAAAAGTTATCAATGTACTAGCGCTTCTGGAAGAGGAGATATCATTAACAAATCAACTATTAGAAAAGAAAAAAGCGCTGAAAAAGGGCGTTTTAAACGAATTAATAACAAATAAAATAGAATTATAAGACACAAAAAAAAGCCTTTAAAGCTGGTCGCCTTGAAGACTTTAGATTGGTATTGTTTGCTCTCAGTGGCTTGTCACCGAACTGATAAAAACAATGTTCTTGGAAAAACAAAAGTATACCAATCTTTCGACATATCAAAATAACGATAAGTCTAGACTCGGATTCACACACTCTACTCCGAGATATTGAGTGTATTTTTAAATATTTTAAATGAGCAATACAAGACACGTAGTTCCAAACCCAGATGGGGGTTGGGATTCTAAAAAAGGAGGAGCAGAAAGAGCTTCAAAACATTTTGATAATAAACAAGATGCAGTAGATTATAGTAGAGAATTGTCTAAAAAACAAAAAACAGAATTAGTCATTCATAAAAAAGATGGTAAAATTCAAAGAAAAGATTCTCACGGAAACGACAAATTTCCACCAAAAGGATAATTAACTAATCAGGAGCGATACTAAGCTATCGCTCCTTTAAAAAAATAAAAAATGAGTAAACTAACACAAAGTGATATTAACAATAAAGTATGGAAAGCCTGCGATACCTTTAGAGGTACAGTAGATGCAGGGCAATATAAAGACTACATACTTACAATGCTCTTTATTAAATACATAAGCGATGTAAATAAAGAGAAGAAAGCCGAATACAAGAAAAAGTATAATGGTGATAAAGCACGTATAGAAAGAGCTTTAAAACACGAGCGTTTTTCATTGCCTGAAAAGTCGTCTTTTGATTATCTATATGAAAAACGTAACGAAAGCAATTTAGGTGACATTATTAATATTGGACTAGAAGTCTTAGAAGAAGCCAATAGAAGCAAACTGGAAAAGGTATTTAGAAACATCGATTATAATAGTGAAGCTAATCTTGGAGAAACAACGGATAGAAACAGACGTTTGCAGCATCTTCTAAACGATTTCAGAGAATTAGACCTAAGACCATCTAACCTAGATAATAACGATGTTATTGGAGATGCTTACGAGTATTTGATTGGAAATTTTGCAGCTGGAGCAGGTAAAAAAGCAGGAGAATTCTATACGGCAGCCCAAGTATCGCAATTATTAGCAAAACTGGTGGAGCCAAAAGCAGGAGACCGTATTTGCGACCCAACTTGTGGTTCTGGTTCTCTTTTACTTAAAGTAGCAAAAGAAGTAGGCAGCACTAATGTTTCGCTGAATGGTCAAGAAGTAAATGGCTCTACCTATGCATTGGCTCGTATGAATATGTTCTTGCACGAAATGGATAATGCCAATATAGAATGGGGAGATACCTTAAACTCACCAAAATTGGTTGAGAATGATGCTTTAATGAAATTTGATATAGTAGTAGCAAATCCACCATTTTCTTTAGATAAATGGGGAGCAGAAGATGCTTCTTCTGATAGATACAGCCGTTTTCATAGAGGTGTACCACCTAAGAGCAAAGGTGATTATGCATTTATTACGCATATGATAGAAACCTTAAATGAACACGGAAAAGCTGGTGTTATTTTGCCTCATGGAGTTTTATTCAGAGGAAGTAGCGAAGGTAAAATACGTAAGCAACTTATTGATGAAAATTTATTAAAAGCTGTGGTTGGTTTGCCTGCAAATTTATTTTATGGCACAGGTATTCCTGCCTCTATTTTAATTTTTGACAAAAATAAAGGAGACAATACAGAGATACTTTTTATTGATGCCAGTAATGAGTTTGAGAATGGTAAAAACCAAAATCGATTACGTGATGAAGATGTTGACAAGATTTATAATACCTTTTCTGAATGGAAAACAGTTGATAAATACAGCCACATTGCTACATTAGAAGAGATACAAGAAAACGATTACAACCTAAATATTCCTAGATATGTAGATACGTTTGTTGAAGAAGAACCCGTTGATATTGTTGAAACTCAAAAAGAGATAGTTGCCTTGAAAGCGAAATTAAACGATGTAGAATCTCAGATGGAGGTTTATCTTAAAGAAATGGGATATTAGGATGGGGAATAATGATAACAATATGACCTACCGTCAAGATGTTCAATCAAATAAGCGAATACAAACTAATACTGGTTCAAGGAAATGGAAAAAAATTGGCTTTCAAAAGCTTTTTACTTTTTCAACAGGTAAAAATATTAAACAGAATCAAGCGTCTCCATATTTTTCAATTCCTTGTGTTAGATATGGTGAGTTATATCATATGTACAACGAAGTCATAACTGATGTAATAAACTATACCAATCTTAAAAAAGAAGATTTGATATTTAGCGAAGGGAACGAAATACTACTTCCTTCTGCTGGTGAAGACCCCTTAGATATAGGGTCTGCGTCTGCTCTTATGGTTAAAGGTGTTGCAATTGGAAGAACAATAAATGTTTTAAAACCTCTTAAAGATGGTGTTTATAACCAAAGTTATGTAGCTCACTACATCAGTCATATTTTAAGAAACAATATAGCGCGTTTAGCTAAGGGTACTAGTATTAGTAATGTTTACAATTCAGATTTAAAACAATTAAAAATTAGTCTTCCACCACTAAAAGAACAACAAAAAATAGCAGAAATCCTCTCACAATGGGATGAAGCAATAGAAACCACACAAACGCTTATTGACCAATTACAATTGCGTAAAAAAGGTTTAATGCAAGCCTTGTTATCTGGTAAGAAGCGATTGACTGGGTTTAGTGAGGAGTGGAAAGAAGATAAATTAGGAAGTTATTTTACCGAACGAAAAGAAACAGGTTTAGATAATTTACAGTTGTTATCAGTTGGTAAAGAAGGAGTTTACCCGCAAGATGATTCCAACAAAAAAGATACTTCGAATTCTAATAAATCTAAATACAAAAGAATCTGTAAAGGAGATATTGGTTACAATACAATGCGAATGTGGCAAGGTAGAAGTGCATTGTCACAACTTGAAGGCATTGTTAGTCCCGTTTATACCATATTAAAACCTAAAGAAAATTGTGACTCAGTTTTTTTCAGTCACCTTTTTAAGCTTGACGATATGATTCATAAGTTTTACAGAAATTCACAAGGAATGGTTAGTGATACTTGGATGTGTAAATTCAAAGACCTTAAGATTGTAAAATTCAATGCGCCTTCATCATTAGAAGAGCAAAAAGCAATTTCAAAAATTATTGGTCTAGCAGATGTAGAAATTGAAGAAAAGAAAACCTATCTGTTGAAATTGAAGGAACAGAAAAAAGGTTTAATGCAGCAATTATTAACGGGTAAAAAACGAGTAAAATTAAATTGATATGGCAGAAATATACCAGCATAATATTTATATAGATGAAAGTTGCCATTTAGAAAACGACATACACCCATTAATGTGTATTGGTTATACAAAAATAGCAGCTAAAGATTATGAGCTGTATAAAAATGAGTTAAAAAAAATCAAGCTTACACATAAAACACCTACAGAACTAAAGTGGAATAAGCTTTCTAATAACCGCTTGCCCTTTTACAAAGCCATTATAGATTTCTTTTTTGATAGCAATATTGAATTTAGAGCCATTTTAGTCAAAAACAAAGCCCAGTTAGATCATACTAAGTTTAACAGAGGAGATCATAATTCTTTTTATTATACACTGGTATTTTTATTACTTAGAAACCCTTGGGTAAATTATCTAGAAAATCCACATAAAGTTATTTTGGACATTAAAGATACACGTGGTAAGGAGCGTTTAACTAAATTAGATACTCGTTTAAATGAAGAATACAGGCAAAAATACAATAGAGATTCTCCTTTTAATTTTTTTCAACACATCCGTTCAGACGAGAGTGAGTTTTTACAACTAGCAGATTTTTTTATAGGTGCTATTACTTACAAAGCAAGAGGTCTGCATTTGCTAGAAAAATCATCGCAAGTTAAAAAAGAAGTGGTAGCCTATTTAGAACAAAAATCAGGCTATCAATTAGATGATGGCACTGCACCCTTTGAAGAAAAGTTTAATATTTTCGATTTTCAAATTCAAACTCAAAACAAGCAATAATGAATTATTTTGAGGAAGAACACGAATTAGATATTGTAGACGATCTGTTTGAATATTTAGATTTAGACGGTCCAGATAAAGAACAAATGTATCAGCTTTACGGTGTATTTAAAAAAGATATGATTGATGAGCCTATTTTCATCAATAACGTACAAGTGGTCTATGATAAAAAAAAATCTAGACATTACCTATTTAAAGGAAAACCTGTAGGTTTTGAACATATCTGCACACGGGAAAGTAAGCATTCCAAAAAACGATATTTTGACCCTGAGAGAACTAATAAAATTCACTGGATAAAGCCTGTAGTTCATTTTAAAGAAGATGCGAGAGTTCGTTATTTTGAACGTGAACATCACAATGGTAAAAACCAACAATATTATTGGTTACACGAAAAAGATTATGTGGTAATTATTAGAGAGGTAACCGAAAAATTGCAATTAGTTACAGCATTTAAAGTAGATAATTTAGAAAAACCTAGGTTTAACAATTGGTATAATGATTACCAAAAATAAAGGCAAAAAAAAACCTCACTTCGTAAGCGAGGTACGTATCTTAAGGCAATACGACTGATGCAACAAGTGCTAAGCCAAGTCCTTTACCCTTTGGGTAATGACATTGCAAAATTACACAAATTTGCATTATAAACAAAGTTATTAACAATTATATTAAAAAACACACTATGAGTACACCATCATATTTAGAAGACAATGTATCTCAAATACCTGCGTTGCAATTGCTCATCAATATGGGCTATACCTATGTAAGTCCTAAAAAAGCAGAACAATGGAGAGGCGGGAAATCGCAAGTATTGTTTACAGAAATATTACGTACTCAGCTAGCTAAAATTAACACTATTCATCGTCGTGGTAAGGAGTATGCTTTTTCAGATGCTAATATAAATTCGGCTGTTATAGCCGCAAAAGACTTACCTATACAAGATGGTTTTATAAATGCAAACAAAGCATTTTATGATTTAATTACGCTAGGTAAAGCCTTTGAGCAAAGCATAGATGGAGACAAAAAAAGCCATACTATAAACTATATAGATTGGCAACATCCAGAAAATAATATATTTCACGTTACTGAGGAATTTCCTGTACTAAGAACAGCTAGAACAGATACCTACAGACCAGATTTAGTGTTGTTTATTAATGGTATTCCTTCTGTAATTATAGAATGTAAAAGCCCATCGTTAGGAGGAACAAAATCGCCAGTAACTCTGGCTATAGAGCAACATACAAGAAATTTTAGTAAAGATGGCATCAGGTCATTATATGTCTATTCTAATTTACTCTTAAGTATAGCTACTAATGAAAGTAGTTATGCAACTACTGGAACAAGTAAAGAGTTTTGGGCAAAATGGACAGAACAATTTACCTCAAGCGAAACGGAAAAAAAGTATTGGACAGCACTCAAAAAGCTAAAAAATAAAACTTTAGAAGAAGACCAAAAAAATATGGTTTTTGAAGAACGAGCGGAGTACGTGCGTAAAACCTTTGATGGCATTGATACTGAAGATAGGTTACTTACAGAACAAGACAAGTTATTGTTCAACTTATGTAGGCCAGAACGCTTATTAGATTTAATATTAAATTTCACGCTCTATGATGATGGCATAAAGAAAATAGCCAGATACCAACAATATTTTGCAGTTAACAACACTATTAATCGTGTCACTAAATTTGATAAAACTGGTAAACGTCAAGGAGGCGTTATTTGGCATACACAAGGAAGTGGTAAATCATTGACTATGGTAATGCTTGCTCAAATGTTGGCATCAAATCCGCATATTTCAAATCCTAAAATTGTGCTAGTCACAGACCGTGTTGACCTTGATGACCAGATTTCAGACACCTTTAAAAAGTGTAAAAAAGAAGTACGTCAAGCCAAGACAGGTGCACATCTTACGGAACTACTTGAAGATAATAGCGATGCTATTATAACAACCATCATAAACAAGTTTGAGGCCGCTGTAAAGAATAACAAAAAACCATTTACATCTTCTGATATATTTGTGCTTATTGACGAAGGACACAGAACACAATACGGTACAATTAATGTAAGTATGCAACGTGTATTTCCTAATGCTTGTTTTCTTGCTTTTACAGGAACTCCTTTGATGAAAAAGGAAAAAAGTACTGCTAGTAAATTTGGTGGTTATATTGGTAAAGCATACACTGTAAAAGATGCTGTTGAAGATGGTGCTGTAGTGCCATTATTGTATGAAGGAAGACATAATCAAATTACACTTAACGAAGCACCAATAAATACCTATTTTGAAAAACTTGCAGAGCGCAATAACCTTTCAGAAAGAGGTCGTGCTAAATTGAAGCAAAAATTTAATACCGTAAATGAGCTAAATAAAACAGACCAAGTAATATATGCTAGAGCTTGGGATATCAGTGAACATTACACAGAATTTTTTCAAACACATAGTGATAATTACAAGCCAAAAGCACAGTTAGTTGCACCAACGATTAAAAGTGCCTTATTATATAAAAAATATTTGGATGAAATTGGTTTGGTAGATTCTGAGGTTGTTGTAACACAATCTGACCAACGAGAAGGAACAGAAGATGGATATTTTAATGAGAACGAAGATAAGAGGAGAGAAGATGAGTATCTAAATGCAATGATAGATAAGTATGGGGATTTAAAAAAATACGAAAAGAGTATTATAAATCAGTTTAAAAAGCGTGATAAACCTGAAATATTAATTGTAGTAGCAAAGCTTTTAACTGGGTTTGATGCACCTAACAATACAGTATTATATTTATGCCGTTCGCTTAAAGAACATACATTACTGCAAGCAATTGCTCGTGTTAACCGTGTATATCCTGGTAAAGATTATGGATACATTGTAGATTATTACGGGAATCTTGAAAACCTAGACACTGCTTTAAGTACTTACTCGAATTTAGAAGGGTTCGAGGAAGAAGACTTAGAAGGAACGCTAACTAATATCAGTGATGAAATTGGTAAGTTATCTCAAGCACATTCAGAATTGTGGGATATTTTTAAAACATTAAAAGGTAGAAATCTTGAAGCAACAGCCTACGAAGAACACTTATCGCCAGAAGATGTAAGAAACAAGTTTTATACCAAAGTTTCTCAGTTCGCAAGACTCTTAAAATTGGCACTTTCTTCGGTTGATTTTGTTACAAATACAGATGAAAAGAAGATCGATACCTATAAGAGAGATGCTAAGTTTTTTCTGAAATTACGTGTAGATGTAACTAGACGTTACAATGATGATATTGCATACAAAGAGTTTGAGCCACAAATTCAGAAGCTTATTAATAAGCATATTACAACTGATGGCGAAATAATGAAAATTACTGAGTTAGTTGATATATTTAACAAAGAGGAACGTGATGCACAGGTAGAAAACATTAAGGGAAAAGCTGCTCAAGCAGACCATATTGCTAGCAGAACGGTTAAGGCTATTAATTTAAAAATGCAAGAAGATCCTATTTATTATAGAAAACTTGCAGACCTTATTAAAGAGACTATTGCAGCTTATCATCAAAAACGTATAGACGAAGCAGAATATTTAAAAAGAGCTAAGGAAAACGAAGATAAATTCTTTAATGGTCGCTCAAAAGATGCACCAGATGAGTTGGCAGACAATACAGTTGCATTAGCGTTTTACAACTTTAGTAGGTCAGTATTTGAAAATGTTGAGTTATTAAATACACCATTTCATATTGAAGTAAGTTTAGCGATTGATAAAACTGTAAAGGAACATATTTACTTAAACGAGAAAAAGATTATTGATTGGCATAAAAATGAAGATATCACAGGGAAAATAAATATCGAATTAGGAGACGTAATTTATGATTTACATCAGAAATTTGACATTGACACAGACTGGGATAAAATAGATTACCTCATTAGTGAGTGCTTGAAAATTGCAATACTTAAATACAAGTAACTTATGGAGTTAAAGAGTATTCCATATGGTAATTCAAGAATTGATTTTTGTTTAAAGCGAAATAAAAGGAAGACGCTAGGTATTAAGGTATATCCTAACGGCTCTACGGTTGTAACAGCCCCTATAGAAACACCTTATGATAAAATAGCTGTGAAAGTAAAGTCTAAAGCGCAATGGATAAATAAGCAAAAAGACTTCTTTATGCTCTTTGAACCACGAACAAAAGAAAAGCTTTACGAAAGTGGTGAAAGCCATTTGTATCTGGGGAAAAATTATAGATTAAAAATTACAGAGTCAAATACAAATTCAGTCAAATTAAAAGGGGGCTATATATTAATTGATATAAAAGATAAGCATAATAAAAATGCTATTGAAAAGGAACTGAAAAAGTGGTACAAATCTAAGGCTATGATACATTTTGAAAATCTTTATCATAATAGATTAGATTTAGCTAAAGAATTATCAAATAAGGAAGTTTCATTAAAATATAAATGGCTAAATAACAGATGGGGAAGTTGTTTTATTGATGGAACTATTTATCTTAATTTGGAACTTATAAAAGCACCTAAAGAATGTATTGATTACGTTCTTGTGCACGAGATTTGTCATCTTGACCATCACAATCATAGTACTTCTTTTTATAAACTTCTAACAAAGAAGTTGCCAAAATGGAAAATGTCAAAAGACAAATTAGAGAAGCTTTTATCTTAGTTGGAATTATAGAACCTAGTATAAAGGGATTATTATCAAAATTTGTATATCACCTTAAACAATTAATTTTCTTAATCATTAAACTTAAATCAAAAAAAACACCCAATTCAAATAGAATTGGGTGTAATATTGGGTGTCAAACTCATAACTAACTGATTATCAGTTGACATTGCGGAGAAAGAGGGATTCGAACCCCCGGACCTGTTACAGTCAACAGTTTTCAAGACTGCCGCATTCGACCGCTCTGCCATTTCTCCAGAAGTCTCATCAGGTATTCCCTGAATGCGGATGCAAATATATAAACCTTTTTCATTATAGAAAAATAAAATTTCATCTTTTTTGAGTATCATTTAAAATATTTTATACTTCCCTGTTAATCAGCAACATTTAATTTAAAATAAAATTTAGAAATCATTTAGAAATTGTAATTTTATTAATTCTACTATATTGTTTACTATATTTGCAACAAATTATAATCTAAAAAATATGTCTTTTAATTCTTTTGGAAATCTTTTAAAAGTTACAACGTATGGAGAATCTCATGGAACTGCTATTGGTGGGGTTATAGATGGATTTCCTGCAGGTTTAAAAGTAGACTTTGATGCAATACAAGCAGAATTAGACAGACGTAAACCTGGACAATCTAAAATTGTAACACAACGTAAAGAACCAGATACTGTAATATTCCATTCTGGTATTTTCGAAGGAATTACTACAGGTACTTCTATCGGATTTGTAATTAACAATACAAATCAAAAATCTAAAGATTATAATCACAATACAAATATCTATAGACCTTCTCATGCAGATTATACTTATGATAAAAAATATGGTATTAGAGATTATAGAGGTGGTGGTAGAAGTTCTGCTCGTGAAACAGCTAACTGGGTAGTTGCTGGTGCTTTAGCAAAACAATTAATTGCGCATATAAGTATTAATGCTTTTACTTCTTCAGTTGGAGAAATTTTTATTGATAAACCATATCAAGATTTAGATTTTTCTAAAACAGAAAACAATATTGTACGTTGTCCTGATGAATTGTCAGCAGAAAAAATGATTACCAAAATTCAGGAAATTAGAAAATCCGGAGATACAATTGGTGGAACTGTAACTTGTGTTGCTAAAAATGTACCTGTTGGTTTAGGAGAACCTATTTTTAATAAATTACATGCAGAACTAGGTAAAGCAATGCTTTCTATAAACGCAGTAAAAGGTTTTGAATTTGGTAGTGGGTTTTGTGGTGCAAAAATGAAAGGTTCTGAACATAACGACATTTTTAATGCTGATGGATCTACACAATCTAATTTATCCGGAGGAATTCAGGGTGGAATTAGCAATGGTATGGATATTTATTTTAGAGTTGCTTTTAAACCTGTAGCAACAATAATGACAAATCAACAAACAATTAATTCTGAAGGCGAACTTACAGAAATTACAGGAAAAGGAAGACATGATCCTTGTGTTGTACCAAGAGCTGTACCAATTGTAGAAGCTTTAACAGCCTTAGTTTTAGCAGATTTTTGGTTGATAAATAGAACTAGAAAAATCTAATTCAAGTTCCAATTAATGATTAAGTTTATCAGAAATAAATAAATTTAGTTTATTTTTATGCTTTTTGATGTAAAAAAAATACTTGCATCATTATTAAAAATGATGTTTTATTTTAATTTAGAAATCATATATCTGTGCATAAAAAAAGACTGTATTTTATTGATATAATTAGAGCTTTTGCAATATTAATGATGTTGCAAGGTCATTTTATCGATACACTTTTAGCAACAGAATATAGAGATTTAACTTCTATCCCATTTTCAATTTGGTCCTATTTTAGAGGAATTACAGCTCCTACATTTTTTACTATATCAGGATTAATTTTTACCTATTTATTACTTAAGGCAAAAGAAAGAGGTGAAACAAATTTAAGAATGAGAAAAGGTCTAATTAGAGGCTTTTTTTTAATTTTTGTAGGTTATTTATTACGTATTCCTTTTCTTCGTTGGATAACTGGAGATTTTAACACTTATTTTTTAGTTATTGATGTTTTACAGTGTATTGGGTTAAGTTTAATATTAATAGTTACATTATACTTTTTATGTGCTAAAAACACACTTATTTTTTCTGTTACAAACTTTTTTTTAGGAATAATTATTTTTTTAACTGAAAGAATGTATTATGATTTAAACTATGAAAATATTCCTATAGTTTTCAGTAATTATATTTCAAAAAATAATGGCTCTATTTTTACAATCATACCTTGGTTTGGCTATGTTGCTTTTGGTGCTTTTATTGCTACTTTATTTCATGGATATCTTAAAAAACCTAAGTTTAAAACAAATATAATATTCTCTTTTTTTGTTACTGGTTGTGTTTTAATTTTTTATTCTTCGCATATTTTAGTATCTATTTATAAGTTAACACACATAGAAATATTTTTAAAATCTGCTAGTTATAATTATCTATTTACAAGGTTAGGTAATGTTTTAATATATTTTGCCTTTTTCTATGCTTTAGAAAAATACTTGAAATTTCCTTTAGTTTTAAAAATAGGACAAAAGACATTATCCATTTATGTAATTCATTTTATAATTATTTATGGAAGTTTTACAGGTCTTGGTTTAAATACAATTATTGGTAGAAATTTAACACCAATACAAGCCATTTTGGGGGCAATAGTATTCTTAATTACTGTGTGTTTTCTATCATTCTTTTATGTACGAACTAATACTTTTTTATATGCCAATTTAAGACGCATATTTGAAAAAACTAAAAGTCTATTTTAGATTTTAATTAAGTTCTATAGATATAATTATTGCTTTACAAAAAGAGCTTTTAACCAGCTAGCAACTTAAAACAGTATAAACTTTAACTATTTGAATTCACTTAAATGGTTTTGAAAGAAGAATAAGAAGTATTTTGTAAAATACTTCTTATTTAAAAACATTATATAGCAAATAATATTTAATTTATGCTTGACCAGTTGGTCCAAAATTCATTGGAATTGGAGGCTGTTCATAATCTTTAATTTCTCCGTGAGCTTGTTCAAATTTTCTAACATTATCTGCCAAAGCCTTTGTTAATCTTTTTGCGTGTTGTGGTGTTAAAATAATTCTAGATTTTACTTTTGCTTTTGGTACTCCTGGCATTATATTTATAAAATCTACAATAAATTCTGACATTGAATGATTAATAATTGCTAAGTTAGAATAGGTTCCTTCTGCAACTTCTTGATCTAATTCAATATTTAATTGACCATCTTTGTTTTGATTTTCTTCCATAATTTAAATTGTGTGATTATTTATTCGTGAAATAGCTTAATCCATAAAAAAGAAAAAGTTGAATTGAATAATGTAATTAAGTTACAGTAAACAATTCAACTTTTAAAATTTTAACGTTTAAACGTTTATTAGAAACTCTTTTCTATTTCGTCTTTAGGACCAACTAAAATGTTTTCATAAGCTCTCATACCTGTTCCTGCAGGAATTCTCTTACCAACGATAACATTTTCTTTTAATCCTTCTAATGTATCTATCTTACCACTTACAGCTGCTTCGTTTAATACTTTTGTAGTTTCTTGGAAAGAAGCTGCAGAAATAAACGATTTAGTTTGTAGTGATGCTCTTGTAATACCTTGTAAAACTTGTTCTGCTGTTGCTGGTTTTGCATCTCTAGCTGTAACCAAGTTTTTGTCATTTCTTCTTAATAAAGAATTTTCATCTCTTAATTGACGAGCAGAAATAATTTGACCAGCTTTTAAGTTTTCAGAATCTCCTTCATCTTCAACAACTTTCATCCCATAAATTGCATCATTTTCTTCTATAAAGTCATTTTTATGAATTAATTGATTTTCTAAAAATAATGTATCTCCAGAATCAATAATTTTAACTTTACGCATCATTTGACGAACAACAACTTCAAAATGTTTGTCATTAATTTTTACACCTTGTAAACGATATACTTCTTGTATTTCATTTACTAAGTATTCTTGTACTGCTGATGGTCCTTGTATTCTTAAAATATCAGAAGGAGTTGTTGCTCCATCAGATAAAGGCATACCTGCTTTAATAAAGTCGTTTTCTTGAACTAAAATTTGATTAGAAAGTTTTACTAAATACTTACTAACATCTCCTGTTTTAGATTCAACGATAATTTCTCTATTTCCACGTTTTATTTTTCCGAAAGAAACAACACCATCAATTTCTGAAACCACAGATGGATTAGAAGGATTACGTGCTTCAAACAATTCTGTTACACGTGGTAAACCTCCAGTAATATCTCCTGCTTTACCAGATTTTCTAGGAATTTTCACTAATGTATGTCCAGCAACAACTTTATCTCCATCACTAACCATTAGATGAGCACCTAAAGGTAAACTGTAAGAACGTAAAGCATTACCATCATTATCTTCAATAATTAAAGAAGCAATCAATTTCTTGTTTTTAGAATCAATCATTACTTTTTCTTGAAAACCTGTTTGTTCATCAATTTCTACAGAGTAGTTTACACCTTGCTCTAAATTGTCAAACTTAACTTTACCTCCAAATTCAGAAACAATTACACCGTTAAATGGATCCCATTGCACAACTACATCTCCTTTTTTAATAGATTTTCTTTCTTTATCAAAAATGATAGATCCATAAGGAAGTATATTCGTACTTAAAGTAATATCTGTTTTTTTGTCAATAATTTTAATCTCTGCAGTTCTAGAAATTACAATATCAATTTCTTTACCGTCACTATCTTTACCTACAACGGTTCTTAAATCATCTATAACTACTCTACCTTCATGCTTAGCAATTAATTTATTATCTTCTGATATGTTACCTGCAACCCCACCAACGTGGAAAGTACGTAATGTTAATTGAGTACCAGGTTCTCCAATTGATTGTGCAGCAATTACACCTACAGACTCACCAATTTGAACTTTATTACGAGTAGATAAACTTTGACCATAACATTTAGAACAAATTCCTCTTGAAGATTCACAAGTTAAAGCAGATCTTACTTCAACAGCATCAATTCCAGAAGCTTCAACTCTATCAGCTAATTTAGATGTTATAGATTGGTTAGCTTCTAACAATAATTCGTCTGTAACAGGATCAAAAACATCATTTAAAGAAACTCTTCCTTCAATTCTGTCTGATAAAGATTCTACAATCTCATCATTTTTCTTTAAAGCACTAACTTCTAAACCTCTTAATGTTCCACAATCTTCTTCATTAATAATAACGTCTTGAGAAACATCTACTAATCTACGAGTTAAATAACCAGCATCCGCAGTTTTTAAAGCTGTATCGGCAAGTCCTTTACGCGCACCGTGAGTAGAAATAAAGTATTCAAGAATTGATAAACCTTCCTTAAAGTTAGAAAGAATCGGATTCTCAATAATTTCTCCACCACCAGCTGTAGATTTTTTAGGTTTTGCCATTAATCCACGCATACCTGTTAACTGACGAATTTGTTCTTTAGAACCCCTTGCACCAGAATCAAGCATCATATATACTGAGTTGAAACCTTGTTGATCTTCACGTAAACGCTTCATAGATAATTCAGTTAATCTGTTGTTGGTAGAACCCCAAACATCAATTACCTGATTGTAACGCTCTTTTTGCGTTAACATACCCATATTATAATTACCTACAATTAAATCAACTTCTTTATTAGCTTCATCTATCATAGATTGTTTTTCATTAGGAATAATAATATCTCCTAATGAGAAAGATAAACCACCTTGAAAGGCAAATTTATATCCCATATTTTTTATATCATCTAAGAAATCTCCAGTAGTAGGAATATCAGTAGCTTTTAAAATACCACCAATAATGCCACGTAAGTTTTTCTTAGTTAATACTTCATTGATATAACCAGCAGCAGCAGGAACTTTTTCATTAAATAAAACTCTACCAACAGTAGTTTTTATAATTCTTGTTACTTGCTCTCCATTCTCATCAACATCTTGAGTTCTTACTTTAATTCCAGCATTTAAGTCAACACTTTCTTCGTTAAAAGCAATTGTAACTTCTTCTGGTGAATAGAAAGTTAATCCTTCTCCTTTAATTGGTACTTCTGGAGTAGAAATTCTTTCTTTTGTCATATAATATAAACCAAGTACCATATCCTGAGAAGGAACAGTTACTGGCGCACCATTTGCTGGGTTTAAGATATTATGAGAACCTAACATTAATATTTGTGCTTCTAAAATAGCTTCTGGTCCTAATGGTAAGTGAACAGCCATTTGATCCCCATCAAAATCGGCATTAAATGCAGAACACGCTAATGGGTGTAACTGTATTGCTTTACCTTCAATTAATTTAGGTTGAAATGCCTGAATACCAAGTCTGTGTAAAGTAGGAGCCCTGTTTAATAAAACTGGATGTCCTTTAATTACATTTTCTAAAATATCCCAAACAACTGGTTCTTTTCTGTCTATTATTTTCTTAGCAGATTTAACTGTTTTTACGATACCTCTTTCAATTAATTTTCTAATAACAAAAGGTTTGTAAAGTTCAGCTGCCATATCTTTTGGGATACCACATTCTGATAATTTTAATTCTGGTCCAACAACAATTACAGAACGTGCAGAATAATCAACACGTTTTCCTAATAAATTCTGACGGAAACGTCCTTGTTTACCTTTTAATGAATCTGATAAAGATTTTAAAGGTCTGTTAGATTCAGTTTTTACTGCTGATGATTTACGTGTGTTATCAAATAATGAATCTACAGATTCTTGTAACATACGTTTTTCATTACGTAAGATAACTTCAGGAGCTTTTATCTCAACCAATCTTTTTAAACGATTGTTTCTAATAATAACTCTTCTATATAAATCATTTAAATCTGAAGTTGCAAAACGACCTCCATCTAATGGAACTAAAGGACGTAATTCTGGTGGAATTACTGGTATAGCCTTCATAATCATCCATTCTGGATGATTTTCTCTATTTTTTTGAGAATCTCTAAATGCTTCAACAACATTTAAACGTTTTAATGCTTCAGTTTTACGTTGTTTAGACGTTTCTGTATTTGCTTTATGTCTTAATTCAAAAGATAAACCATCTAAATCGATACGTGCTAATAAATCAATTAAACATTCAGCACCCATTTTAGCAATAAACTTATTAGGGTCAGAATCATCTAAATATTGATTATCTTGAGGTAGCTCATCTGCAATATCTAAATATTCTTCTTCTGTTAAGAAATCCATTTTTTGTAATGGTTCTCCTTCTGGATTTTTAGCAATACCAGGTTGAATTACTACGTATCTTTCGTAGTAAATAATCATATCTAACTTTTTAGATGGTAAACCTAAAAGGTAACCCATTTTGTTAGGTAATGATCTAAAGTACCAAATATGAGCTACAGGAACAACTAAATTAATATGCCCTACTCTATCTCTACGTACTTTCTTTTCTGTTACTTCTACTCCACATCGGTCACAAACAATACCTTTGTAACGAATTCTTTTGTACTTTCCACAAGCACATTCATAATCCTTTACAGGACCAAAAATACGCTCACAAAATAAACCATCTCTTTCTGGTTTATGTGTACGGTAATTTATAGTTTCAGGTTTTAAAACTTCACCTTTAGAAATTTCTAAAATAGCTTCTGGTGATGATAAACCTATTGAGATTTTGTCAAACTTTTTTACAGTGTACTTCTCTTGATTTCTTGCCATGTCTTTTAATAAGTATTCAGTTGGCAGTATACAATTTTCAGTAGGTTTCGCAAATTGCTAATAACTACTGAAAATTGGTACTGAAAAAATTTTATTCTTCTAATCTAACGTCTAAACCTAAACCTTTCAGTTCATGCATTAATACGTTAAACGATTCTGGTAAACCTGGTTCTGGCATAGTTTCACCTTTTACGATTGCCTCGTAAGTTTTAGCTCTACCCATTACATCATCAGACTTAACAGTTAAGATTTCTCTTAAGATACTTGATGCACCATATGCTTCTAATGCCCAAACTTCCATCTCTCCAAAACGCTGGCCTCCAAATTGTGCTTTACCCCCTAAAGGCTGTTGAGTAATTAATGAATATGGTCCTATAGAACGTGCATGCATTTTATCTTCAATCATGTGTCCTAACTTAATCATATAGATGATACCAACTGTTGCTGGTTGATCGAAACGTTTTCCTGTTCCACCATCATATAAGTGTGTATGACCAAATCTTGGCACACCTGCTTCATCTGTAATTCCATTAATTTGATCTAAAGATGCTCCATCAAAAATTGGTGTTGCATATTTAGTTCCTAATTTTTGACCTGCCCAACCAAGAACAGTTTCATAAATTTGACCAATGTTCATACGAGAAGGTACACCTAACGGATTTAACACGATATCTACAGGAGTTCCATCTTCTAAGAAAGGCATATCTTCTGCTCTTACAATTCTAGCAACAATACCTTTATTACCGTGACGTCCCGCCATTTTATCACCTACTTTTAACTTACGTTTTTTAGCGATATAGATTTTAGCCAGTTTCAAGATTCCTGCTGGTAACTCATCACCTACAGAAATAGTGAATTTTTGACGACGTAAATTTCCTTGTAAATCGTTTACCTTGATTTTGTAATTGTGAACTAATTCTCCTACTAAATCATTTAACTCTTTATCAGTTGTCCAAGATCCAGTTAAATGAATATAATCATCTACTGAGTTCAACATTTTAAGTGTATATTTTTTACCTTTTGGTAAAACTTCTTCACCTAAATCATTAAAAACACCTTGAGAAGTTTTACCACTTATAAGAGTAAATAACTTATCAATTAACTCATCTTTTAAAGTTTCAAACTTAGATACAAAAGATGCTTCTAAAGTTGCTACTGCCTCTTTATCTCTTAATCTCTTAGTCTTATCTTTTAAAGCTCTCTTAAATAACTTTTTATCAATTACTACACCTCTTAATGATGGAGAAGCTTTTAATGATGCGTCTTTAACATCACCAGCTTTATCACCAAAAATAGCACGTAATAATTTTTCTTCTGGAGTTGGGTCAGATTCTCCTTTTGGTGTAATTTTACCAATTAAGATATCACCAGGATTTACTTCTGCACCAATTCTAATCATTCCATTTTCATCTAAATCTTTAGTAGCTTCTTCAGAAACGTTAGGAATATCATTAGTTAACTCTTCAGTTCCTAATTTTGTATCTCTAACATCTAAAGAATACTCATCGATATGAATAGATGTAAATATATCTTCACGAACAACTTTTTCTGAAATTACGATTGCATCCTCAAAGTTATACCCTTTCCAAGGCATAAAGGCCACTTTCATATTTCTACCTAAAGCTAATTCTCCTTTTTGTGTTGCATAACCTTCACAAAGCACTTGTCCTTCTTCAACTCTATCACCTTTTTGTACAATTGGCTTAAGGTTAATATTGGTACCTTGATTGGTTTTTCTAAACTTAATTAAGTTATAAGAAACTTCATCAGAATCAAAACTTACTAGTCTTTCTTCGTCAGTTCTGTCATACTTAATTGTAATTTTATTAGCATCTACATAAGTAACTTCACCAGCACCTTCTGCATTAATTAAAATACGAGAATCTTTTGCGACTCTACGTTCTAATCCTGTACCTACAATTGGAGATTCTGGTCTTAATAATGGTACCGCTTGACGCATCATGTTAGATCCCATCAAAGCTCTATTCGCATCATCATGTTCCAAGAAAGGAATTAAAGATGCAGAAATTGATGCAATTTGGTTTGGTGCAACATCCATATAATTTATCGCATCAGGACTAACTACAGGGAAATCCCCACCTTCACGTGCAATAACTCTATCTGTAACAAAACTTCCATCTTCATTTAACTCTAAATTAGATTGAGCGAATTTCATTCCCTCTTCTTCTTCAGCACTTAAATAAGTTGGTTCTACTGTTTCTACAACACCATCATTAACTTTTCTGTACGGAGTTTCAATAAAACCTAAGTTATTCACTTTTGCAAAAACAGAAAGTGATGAAATTAAACCAATATTTGGTCCTTCAGGAGTTTCAATTGGACATAAACGACCATAATGAGTATAGTGTACATCACGTACCTCAAAACCTGCTCTTTCTCTTGATAAACCTCCAGGTCCAAGTGCCGATAATCTACGCTTATGAGTTATCTCTGCTAATGGATTCGTTTGATCCATAAATTGAGACAATTGATTTGTTCCAAAGAATGAATTAATTACAGATGATAATGTTTTAGCATTAATCAAATCAATAGGAGTAAAAACCTCATTGTCACGTACATTCATACGCTCACGAATTGTTCTAGCCATACGAGCTAAACCAACACCAAATTGACCTGCTAATTGCTCACCAACAGTTCTTACACGTCTATTAGATAAGTGATCGATATCATCAACTTCTGCTTTAGAATTGATTAATTCAATTAAATATTTAATAATCGTAATAATATCAAGCTTAGTTAATACTTTTTGATCAATTGGTTCATTTAATTGAAGTTTAGTATTCATTCTAAAACGACCTACTTCACCTAAATTATATCTTTGTTCAGAAAAGAATAACTTATCTATAATACCTCTTGCAGTTTCCTCATCTGGCGGTTCTGCATTACGTAATTGTCTATAAATATGTTCTACAGCCTCTTTTTCTGAGTTTGTAGGATCTTTCTGTAATGTATTATGTATAATAGCATAATCTGCCATATGGTTATCTTCTTTATGAAGTAAAACCGTTTTAGCACCTGCATCTATTATTTCATCTATATGTTCTTTATCAAGAATTGTATCACGATCAAAAATGATTTCATTTCTCTCAATTGATACAACTTCTCCAGTATCTTCATCCACAAAATCTTCGTGCCAAGTTTTTAAAACTCTTGCTGCTAATTTGCGCCCTAATACTTTTTTTAATCCAGCTTTAGAAACTTTAACTTCTTCTGCGAGGTCAAAAATTTCTAAAATATCTTTATCTCTTTCAAAACCAATAGCTCTGAATAATGTTGTAACTGGTAATTTTTTCTTTCTATCAATATAAGCGTACATTACTTGATTGATATCGGTAGCAAATTCTATCCAAGAACCTTTAAAAGGTATTACCCTTGCTGAATATAATTTTGTACCATTTGCATGGAAAGATTGCCCAAAGAATACACCAGGAGACCTGTGTAATTGAGAAACTACAACACGCTCTGCACCATTTATTACAAAGGTACCTGAATTTGTCATATAAGGAATAGTACCAAGATAAACATCTTGAACAATAGTTTCAAAATCTTCATGCTCTGGATCTGTACAATATAGTTTTAGTCGTGCTTTTAAAGGCACACTGTGGGTAAGACCTCTTTCAATACATTCTTGAATTGAATATCTTGGAGGATCTACAAAGTAATCTAAAAATTCTAATACAAACTGATTTCTTGTATCTGTAATTGGAAAGTTATCCATGAAGGTTTTATACAAACCTTCTTCACCTCTTTCTTCTGCTTTAGTTTGAAGTTGGAAAAAATCTTGGAAAGATTTTACCTGAATATCCAAAAAGTCTGGATATTCTTTAATCATTTGCGAAGTTGCGAAGTTGATTCTTTCAGTAGTGTTTTTCGTTGCCAAAAGAGAATATTTTTTTGATTAAAATCTGAATTAAAATAAAGAACGAATATATACACAAAATGGTTTAGGCCTAAAAACGAATTCTTAGTGCCTAAACCTAAATTTGTTTTCCTGCCACACAAATGTGCAGTCAGGATTAAAAGCTTATTTAAGCTCTACTTCTGCTCCTGCTTCTTCTAAAGCAGCTTTAAGACCTTCTGCCTCAGCTTTAGAAATACCTTCTTTAACTGGTGCTGGTGCACTATCTACAACACCTTTAGCTTCTTTTAATCCTAACCCAGTTAATTCTTTAACTAATTTTACAACTGCTAGTTTAGAACCACCTGCTGCTTTTAAGATTACATCAAATTCAGTTTGCTCTTCAGCTTCACTTTCACCACCTGCTGCTGCCGGTCCTGCTACAACTGCTGCTGCAGCTGGCTCAATACCATATTCGTCTTTTAAAATAGTAGCTAATTCATTAACTTCTTTTACTGTTAAGTTAACTAATTGCTCTGCGAAATCTTTTAAATCTGCCATTTTAATTGTTTTTAAAAATTTTGTTTATTATAGTTTATTTGTGCGCGAAATTATTTTTCAGATAAAGTTTTAATAATACCTGAAAGTTTTTGACCACCTGATTGTAATGCTGATACAACATTTTTAGCTGGTGATTGTAATAATCCAATGATTTCTCCAATAAGCTCTTCTCTAGATTTAATATCTACAAGAGCGTCTAATTGTTCGTCACCGATATATATAGATTCTTCTGCAAAAGCACCTTTTAATAAAGGTTTTTTAGATTTCTTTCTAAACTCTTTTATTAATTTTGCTGGTGCATTAGATGCTTCGGCAATCATCATTGATGTATTACCTTTTAATACTGATGGAAGTGTACCAAAATCTTTGTCTGATGCTTCCATTGCTTTTGCAAGTAATGTATTTTTAACAACTGATAACTGAACACCTGCTTTAAAACAAGCTCTACGTAGGTTAGAAGTATTTTGAGCATTAAGCCCAGAAATATCAGCTAAATATACCGTATTTGTACCTGCCAATACTGCTGTTAAATCTTGTATTACTTGTGATTTCTCTTCTCTAGTCATAATTATAAGTTTTAACGTATTAAACAGTTTTTACTTCAACAGCAATACTAGGACTCATTGTACTAGAAATAAAAACGCTTTTTACATACGTTCCTTTTGCGGTTGTTGGTTTCAATTTAATAATTGTTTGAATTAACTCGTTCGCATTTTCTTCAATTTTCTTAGCATCAAAAGATACTTTTCCAATTGCTGCATGAACAATACCAGTCTTATCAACTTTAAAATCGATTTTACCAGCTTTTACATCTTGAACAGCTTTTGCAACATCCATAGTTACAGTACCAGTTTTTGGATTAGGCATTAAACCTCTAGGACCTAAAATTCTTCCTAAAGGACCTAATTTACCCATTACACTAGGCATTGTAATAATTACATCTACATCAGTCCATCCTCCTTTAATTTTTTGAAGATACTCATCTAACCCAACATAATCTGCGCCAGCTTCTGTAGCTTCTGCTTCTTTATCTGGTGTTACTAATGCTAAAACTTTTACATCCTTTCCTGTTCCATGAGGTAAAGTTACTACCCCTCTTACCATTTGATTAGCTTTACGTGGATCTACTCCTAAACGAATTGCTAAATCTACAGATGCATCAAACTTTACATTGGTAATGTCTTTGACTAGAGCTGAAGCTGTTGCTAAATCATACGATTGAGAACGATCTAACTTTGCGTGTGCTTCTTTTTGCTTTTTTGTTAATTTTGCCATATTACTACTTTTTATAAAGTTTATGCTGGTGCATTACCTTTTACTGTTAATCCCATAGAACGAGCTGTACCTGCAATCATTTTCATTGCTGAAGTAACTTCAAAGGCATTTAAATCTACCATTTTGTCTTCTGCAATAACTTTAATTTGATCCCAAGTAACTGATGCTACTTTCTTTCTGTTTGGTTCTCCTGAACCTTTTTTAATTTTGGCCGCTTCTAGTAACTGAACTGCTGCAGGAGGAGTTTTTACAACAAAATCAAACGATTTATCTTTGAAAACAGTAATAACCACTGGTAAAACTTTACCTTGTTGGTCTTGCGTTCTTGCATTAAACTGTTTACAAAACTCCATAATGTTAACACCAGCAGCTCCTAAAGCGGGTCCAACCGGCGGCGATGGATTCGCTGCGCCTCCCCTTACTTGTAACTTAACTACTTTACTAACTTCTTTTGCCATTTTAAAATGTTTAATGATTTGTTTTAATTTTGGAAGCTTAAAACAAATCGTTATTTATATACTTGTGTAACAATTATATCTTTTCTACTTGCATATAACTTAATTCTAACGGTGTTTTTCTTCCAAAGATTTTCACCATTACTTCAAGTTTACGCTTTTCTTCATTCACTTTTTCAATAGTTCCGTCAAACCCATTAAATGGACCATCTACAACTTTTACTGTTTCTCCTAAATTAAATGGTATTGCAATGTTTTCATCTTGAACAGAAAGTTCATCAACCTTACCTAACATTCTATTAACTTCTGATTTTCTCATAGGAACAGGTTCACCACCTTTAGTTTCTCCTAAAAAACCAATAACACCAGTAATAGATTTAATAACATGAGGAACTTCTCCTGAGAGATTTGCCTCAACCATTATATAACCAGGAAAATAAACTCTTTCTCTATTTATTTTCTTACCGTTTCTAATTTGAACCACTTTTTCTGTAGGCACAATTACTTGACTCACATAATCTGACAATCCTACTCTAGAAATTTCTGTTTCAATATAAGCTTTTACTTTATTTTCTTGCCCACCAATGGCTCTAACAACATACCATTTCATCACTGTATCAGCCATAATTTATTCTCTTAAAATAATTTGAAAAAGTTATCTAATCCAGTTTGAAAAACATAATCTATACCAGCAACAGCTAATGCAAACACAATTGTAAACACAGCTACTGTAACAGTTGATTTTTGAGCTTCTTCTTTAGATATCCACGTCATGTGGTTATTCAATTCGACAAAAGAATCTTTGATATATTGTATAAAGTTCATCTTACTTTTATGTTTTATAGCACGGGCGGAGAGATTCGAACTCCCGACAGCTGGTTTTGGAGACCAGTGCTCTACCGCTGAACTACGCCCGTTTCTTATTCATTGATAAAGGCGTTCCGTTAAAAAACGAAACACCCTTATAATTTGTTTATTAATAAACTAATATTTTTATTAGTCTAATAATTCAGTTACTTGACCTGCTCCAACTGTTCTACCACCCTCACGGATTGCAAATCTTAAACCAACGTTTAATGCAATTGGTTGAATCAAATCAACTGTAATTGTTAAGTTATCTCCTGGCATTACCATTTCAACCCCTGCAGGTAAATTAATAGTACCTGTAACATCTGTAGTTCTTACATAAAACTGTGGACGATAGTTATTATGGAATGGAGTGTGACGACCACCTTCTTCTTTCTTAAGAACGTAAACCTCAGCTTTAAACTTAGCATGTGGAGTTACAGAACCTGGCTTACAGATTACCATACCTCTCTTAATATCTTCTTTAGCAATACCTCTTAGCAAGATACCTGCATTATCTCCTGCTTCACCTCTATCTAAGATTTGACGAAACATTTCAATACCAGTAATAGTAGAAGTCATTTTTTCAGCTCCCATACCAATAATATCTACAACATCACCTGTATTAGCAATACCAGTTTCTATACGACCTGTCGCTACAGTTCCACGACCAGTAATAGAAAATACATCTTCGATTGGCATTAAGAAATCTTTATCAACTTCTCTTAAAGGTTCTTCAATCCAAGCATCAACTTGTTCCATTAACTCTAAAACAGTATCAACCCATTTTTTCTCACCATTTAAAGCTCCTAAAGCAGAACCAGAAACTACAGGACCATTATCTCCATCATACTCATAGAAAGATAATAATTCTCTTACTTCCATATCAACTAACTCTAACAACTCCTCATCATCAACCATGTCTACTTTATTCAAGAAAACAACCATACGAGGAATTCCTACTTGACGACCTAATAAGATATGCTCTCTAGTTTGAGGCATAGGACCATCTGTAGCAGCAACAACTAAAATAGCTCCATCCATTTGTGCAGCACCAGTTACCATGTTCTTAACATAATCCGCGTGACCAGGACAATCAACATGAGCATAGTGACGTTTAGATGTTTGATATTCTACGTGTGAAGTATTAATAGTAATACCTCTTTCTTTCTCTTCTGGAGCATTATCAATCTGATCAAAAGACCTAGCCTCAGAAAATCCTGCATCAGCTAATACTTTAGTAATAGCCGCAGTTAAAGTTGTTTTACCGTGATCTACGTGTCCGATAGTACCAATGTTTAAGTGTGGTTTCGAACGGTCAAAAGTTCCTTTTGCCATAATTATTAATTTTAATTCTTAGTTTAAATATATTTAGTGTCTAATAATACATAATAAATGAGCCAGCGATGGGATTTGAACCCACGACCTCATCCCTACCAAGGATGCGCTCTACCAACTGAGCTACACCGGCCTGTTGATAATTTTGAGCGAAAGACCGGGTTCGAACCGGCGACATTCAGCTTGGAAGGCTGACGCTCTACCAACTGAGCTACTTTCGCAATATGTAAATTTTGTGGGGAGAGCAGGATTCGAACCTGCGAAGACGTAGTCAGCGGAGTTACAGTCCGCCCTCGTTGGCCGCTTGAGTATCTCCCCTTTAAATTTACTATTTTAATGAACTTTTTTCTACTTTTTTAAGAGCCGATGGAGGGACTCGAACCCACGACCTGCTGATTACAAATCAGCTGCTCTAGCCAGCTGAGCTACATCGGCTTTTGTTGTAAAAAACAACCCGCTATTTCTAACGGATTGCAAATGTATAAAGTTTATTTTAATTTCTAAAACTTTTTGTGATTATTTTTTCATTTTTTTTCATTTTTATGAAATTAACGAATCTCGAAGCTTCTCTTTTGACCTTTTTAATTGTCTTTTTAAATTATCAACAGCAGCATTAACACCTTCTTCAAAGGTTTTTGTTTCTCTTTTAACAATTAATTCGCTTCCTGGAATATTTATTTTTATTTCTGTTATTTTATTTTCTTTATCGCTTGTATTTTGAACTTTTAAAAAAACTTCGGCATCTACTATCTTATCATGAAACTTTTCTAATGTTTGTACTTTCTTTTCTACAAACTTAATTAATTCATTATCTGCATTAAAGTTTACTGATTGTGTGAATACTTTCATAAATCATTCTTTTTTATGTTGCCCTCTAGGGTGAGCTTGGTTATATACCTTTTTTATTACTTCAAGACTATTATGTGTATAGACTTGAGTGGAGGCTAAAGAGGAATGCCCTAGCAATTCTTTAACTGAATTTAAATCTGCGCCTTCGTTTAACAGGTGTGTTGCAAAAGAATGCCTTAAAATATGAGGACTCTTTTTTACCTTCGAAGAAACTTTACTAAAGTATGAATTTATAACTCTGTAGACAAGGGTTTCATAAATTTTATTTCCTTTTTCTGTAATAAAAACTTCCTCTAAACCTATAGAAAATTCCTTTTTAAGCTCTAAGTAGTTTTTTAACGTACACACAACAGACTGCAAAAGAGGTACAAAACGTTCTTTGTTTCTTTTTCCCAAAACTTTAATCGTCTTATTTGAAAAACTAATATTTTTTTCTTTTATATTAATTAACTCAATTCTTCTAATACCTGTAGAGTAAAATAGCTCTACAATTAATTTATTTCTTACGGATATAAAATCATTTTCTTCATTAATAATATTAATTACAGAATTAATTTCTTTGGATGTAAATGGAACTTGCACCTTTTTTGCAACTTTTAAGGCTTTGTGTTTTGAAAGTGGATTTATTGTTATCTGTTCACTTTTTTGAAGAAACTTGTAAAATGATTTTAATGAGCTTACTTTTCTATTGATTGTTCTATTAGAAATATCACTATCAACTAAAGAAACGATCCAATTTCTTATTTGTGGGTAACTAACAGATACTAATTCTTCCTGATTATATTCTGTAATTAAAAAGTCTCTAAATGAAATTAAATCATTCTTATACGCAGTTACAGTATGAATAGAATATTTTTTCTCTAGCGATAAGTAATCTAAGAAATGAGTTATCAAATTATTTGTTGTTAGTTGTTAGTTGTTAGTTGTTAGTAAAATTACAAAAAATTAGATATAAAAAAACTCGTATTGATAAAATCAATACGAGTTTAATATTCTTAAAATAAGTTATTACTAACCTACTTCTTCTTGTGTTCTTAATTTTTGAACGTAAGACGCTTTAATTCTTTGAGCTCTTTTCGCTACAGATGGCTTCGTAAAGTTTTTTCTGTTACGCAAGTTTTTCATTGTCTTGGTTCTATCGAATTTTCTCTTATAGCGCTTTAAAGCTCTATCGATATTTTCTCCTTCTTTTACAGGTATAATTAACATAAGTATGCACCTCCCTTCATCGTATCTTTATATTTTGAATAGTATTTAAACTATTTGGTTTATTTTTTGGACTGCAAATGTAATTACAAAATATGAATTGGCAATTAGTTATTTAAAAATATTTTAACACCTAATTTGCGTTAGGGATTGAAGCGGCATCCTTTTTTGTTTTTCACAAAAAAGATATAGCGTAAAGCCCGACCTTTAGGGAACGCCCAAGTTAGCAGTTAGCAGTTAGCAGTTAGCAGTTAGCAGTTAGCAGTTAGCAGTTAGCAGTTAGCAAAACTAAAAATTTTGACACTTATGTGTCTTAAATAAAATAAAAATTCTACAAAATTTTAAAATCTTGTAGAATTATATGTCCTTATGTAGTAAGAAATTATGTCGCTGGTTTATATTCTTTTTTATCAATTACAATTTTTGCTATAATCTCTTTTAAAATTTCTGATGTTCCGCCGCCAATTGGACCTAATCTACTATCTCTTAATAAACGTGCCATTGGATATTCTTCCATATAACCATAACCACCTAACAATTGTAGTGCATCATAAATAACTTCGTCTGCCATTTTTGTTGATAACAATTTAGACATACTTGCTTCTTTTACTACATATTGACCGTCATTTAAACGTTTTGTAATTGAATAATTATATTCTCTACATATATCAACTTTGCTTGCCATTTCTGCAATTTTGTGTCTTAATGCTTGAAATTTATTTAAAGATTTACCAAAAGCTTCGCGTTCTTGCATATAATTTACGGCATAATCTAAAGCAAATTCTGCTCTAGCATGAGCATTTATTCCCATAACTAAACGTTCTAATGCAAAATGTTGCATAATATATGGAAAACCTTTTCCTTCTTCGCCCAATAAATTTTCTGCAGGAATTTCTACATTATCAAAAGCAATTTCTCCTGTATCTGAGGCTTTCCAACCTAATTTATCTAACATTGTTGCAGATAAACCTTTTGATTCTCTATCAACTATAAAAAGACTTATTCCTTTGTATTTATCTGATGGATCTGTTTTTGCAGCAACAATTAAATAATCTGAATAAACCCCATTTGTAATAAATGTTTTAGAGCCATTTATAATATAAGTATCTCCTTTTTTGATTGCTGTAGTGCGCATTCCTGCAACATCACTTCCGCCAAAAGGTTCTGTAATACACAAACAACCAATCATATCGCCTTCTACACTTGGTAGTAAATATTTTTGTTTTGTAGCTTCGGACGCTTCTTTATTTAAATGTGTCATCGCTAAATATTCATGCGCCCACATTGCAGCTGCAAATCCGCCAGAATTTATCTTTTGTAATTCTTCTAAAAAGATAACGGTATAAAAAAGGTCTAGATCCAATCCTCCATATTCTTCTGGAGTTGATAATCCAAAATAACCCATTTCACCAAATTTCTTCCAAATAAAACGATCTACAAATCCTTGTTTTTCCCATTTTTCGATATGCGGAACTACTTCTTTTTGTAAAAATTCTTTAAAACTTGAGCGAAATGCTTCATGCTCTTCAGTAAAATACATACTGTTCATAAGCTAATTTTAGTTTATTTAATTATTTAGCTAACAAATATAAGACTATTCTATCATACTTTTCTAAAGGAAAATCTTTGATGTTTTTTAATTCTGAAATATCTTGAAGTTCAGCAACTTCATCTCTGTAATTAAATATTTTTTTACATAAATCATAATCGATATACGGATTTTTAAGCAATTCTTTAAAAGTAACCGTGTTTACATTTTGCTTTTTGATGATAGGTTTCTCAACAATTTTAAAGGTTGTTAAAACTTTGTCTGCAACACCTTTTTCTAATCCCCAAACATCATATAACTGATTATCAAAAGAAAAACCTTGTAATTTTAATCGATACTGAATAATACGTTCAGAAAAAGCAACGCCAATTCCGTTGATTGTTTTAAAGTCTGCTGCTGTTGCTTTGTTGATATCTGTAGTTGATAATTTGTGCTTTACCTTTTCATTAAAAGATTGCTTCGTTTCTCGCAATGACGATTTATAAGGCTGATTTTGTTTTACAACCCAGTCTGGAAATTTAAAGTAAGGAGAAATTTTAATTAATAGAGAATCAGAGACTTTTGTTACTTGCTGAAATTCTTTTTTAGAATTGACAAATTTATTCGTTTTTCTAAAAGCGAGTAATCTGTCTATTTCCGCCAAAGACATTCCCAATTGTTCTCCTTTATAATCTGTTATATAATTTGGATTAAAAGGATATATTTTAGGCTTTCTATTTTCAATTTCAATTGCTTTTAAACTATCAATTTGATTTTGAAAGGCTATAATTTCTGATGTATTTGTATCTATAATTTCATCCGAAGAAAAAACATCAGAAAAAATAAATACTTGTAAAATGAGAATCAATGTAACTAAAAGAAAAATCCCATTTCTTTGGCTTTTGTTATACCAGAAATGAGATTTAAATATTTTCATAATATTGATATTTTACATGTGTTTAGTTACATCTATTGCACCGTCTTGAATTGCTTATTTTTGATTGAAATTGCACCAACATAACATTTTATTTCATGTCTTACTTTTAGAAATAAGAATAATAAACCAATCATATTAGGAAAAACTAATGCTAATATCATAACATCAGAAAACTTAATTACAACAACTAAAGTTGCTTCAGCACCAATAACAACGAATAGTAAAAATAGTATTTTATATGTAATATCTGCAACTTTTCCTTTAGCAAATAAATTTCCCCAAGATTGCAAGCTATAATTAGGACTAAAAAGTCATTGTTGAAAACGCAAAAAAACCACGGCGATTATTAACTATTATGAAAATGGGAATTACAAAACTGAATACTATTGTAATTAAATCTATGTTATTGATTGTTTGAACTGTAGCACCTAAATTTCAACTACTTACATCTTATGCTGTATAATTAAACATAGATTAAGCGTCTAAACATAAATATTAAAAAAATATCATCGCTGATATATAATTTATCTACCCAATGTTTTTCGATATCTACATATTTATCTTTTAAAGTATTTATAACTCTGATAAATTTTGTGATACTTGAAAATTTAGAGTAAAAAGTTTGCCTCAAAAACTAATAATAAAACTACGAAAAGAATATTATAACCCGCTATTAGCAATGTAGCTAAAACCAAATTTTATAAACCAGTTTGAAATGGTTTATACATATCATTTACTTATTTGCCTAACCTTTTTCTTGAGCAAATGAAATATAGGCATTACTAAGAAAAGAATTAAAAGTTTTTTTCTTCATAGTAAAGAAGCAGAAATTTGAATTTAGTTACTAGCTATTATCAAAAAAATCCCATTTCTATGGTTTTTATTGGACCAGAAATGGGATTAAATATGTTTTTAAAAATGTATTTATATTATTATCTTGATTTTATAGCTGTCATATATTTTGATAACTCCTCTTTTACTTTAGGAGCAAGAATAATTAAACCTATCATATTTGGAACCATCATAGCAAAAACCATTGCATCAGAAAAACCAATTACAGAACCTAAACTTGCAGCAGCACCAATTACAACGAAAATACAGAAAATAACTTTATATGTGTATTCCATTTTTTTAGATCTACCAAATAAAAATACCCAACCTTGAAAACCATAATAAGACCAAGAAATCATAGAACTAAAAGCAAATAATACAACAGCAATAGTTAACACATAAGGAAACCAAGAAATTGCAGATTCAAATGCACCTGAAGTTAATAAAATTGCCTGCGCATCGTTTAAAGATGCATTTTCTGCAGTAACATTACCAGTAATAATTAACACTAAAGCTGTCATTGTACAAACCACAACTGTATCAATAAAAGGTTCTAACAAAGCAACCATACCTTCACTTGCTGCATATTTTGTTTTTACAGCAGAATGTGCAATTGACGCAGAACCAATACCCGCTTCGTTTGAGAAAGCTGCTCTTCTAAATCCTTGCACCAAAACCCCAACAGCTCCACCGGCAATTCCTTCTGGACTAAATGCTCCATTAAATATTTGAGAAAAAGCATCTCCTATCATGTTGTAGTTAGCAAAAATAACAAACAAAGCAGCACCTACATAAATAGCAACCATAAAAGGCACGATCTTATCAGTTACTTTTGCTATTTTTTTGATTCCGCCAATAATAACAATACCAACTAAAATAGCCATTACTAAACCAAACAACCATCCTTTACCTGCTAATACTGATTCTGAACCACCTGTTATATTTTGTACTAATTGAAAAGCTTGGTTTACTTGAAACATGTTTCCACCCCCAAAAGAACCACCAATAACAAAGATTGCAAATAAACCTGCCAATATTTTTCCTAATGTTTTATTTTTTAAACCTTTTGTTAAATAGTACATTGGACCACCATAAACGGTTCCGTCTTCTTCAATATCTCTATATTTTACACCTAAAGTACATTCTACAAATTTAGATGCCATTCCTAAAAACCCAGCAATAATCATCCAGAAAGTAGCACCTGCACCACCAATTGAAACTGCAATTGCTACACCTGCTATATTACCTAAACCAACAGTTGCAGATAATGCAGCTGTTAGCGCTTGAAAATGAGAAACCTCACCTTCATGACCTTCTATTCTTATTGTATCTGGATTATCTTCTTCATCAGAAAATTTAGATTTAGAAATTTCTACTTTATGATTTAATCTTTCTTCTAAATCATCATATTTACCTCTAACAATGTTTATTGAAGTAAAAAAACCTTTAAAGTTTATAAAGTTGAAATAAAATGTAAAGTACATTGCCCCTAAAATAAGTGGAAATAAAACCCAGTAAATACTTATTGTATCAGTAAAAGGAATTTGATAAAAAATAATATCTACAAACCATCCTGTTGCATTTCCAAAGGCTTCATCTATTTGTTGGTCCAATCCTTTTTCTTGAGCAAATGTTAACATGGGGATAGCCAATAAAAACATTGAAAGAATTCTTTTTTTCATAATATATAAATTGTTAGTTTTTCATTTAGTAGCCTGCAAGATGATAAAAAAATGCTTTTTCTACAAGTTTTAGCCGTTAAAAGTAAATTTTATATTACGACTTCTTTAAATCTTTGTAAATCTTCTATAAATGATTTAGGATAAAACTCTAAGACTTTATTTGTTTTAGATAAATCGAAACCTGTTTTTGGAGGTCTTTTTGCTGTTTGGTTTAATGCAAATGATGAAATTGGTTTTATCAAATTCTTATCCAAATTAAAAGTTTCTGCTATTTGCTGTGCAATTTCATAAACACTAAATAATTCTTTTGATGAAATATGATAAATGCCTTTCGTTTTTTTATCCATAGAAATTTCACATGCTAAAGCCAAATCTTCTACATACGTTGGTGCTCTATATTGATCATCAACAATTGTAATTTCTTTTCCTTTTTCTAGCATATCTTTTACCCAAAGTACAATGTTAGATCTACTCATATCAAACACTTTCCCATAAACTAAAATAGTTCTTAGAATTGTATAATTTATTTTTGAGTTGCCTAATACTTCTTCAGATTTTTGCTTAGATAATCCATAATAACTTACTGGATTTGGAGCATCTGTTTCTTTATAATTTCCTTTTAATCCATCAAAAACAAAATCTGTTGAAAGATGAATTAAATGCGTACCTAATTCCTCAGAAATTTCTGACAGCCATTTTACAACTGTTATATTTAACAAGTCGCACGCTTCTTTATTATTTTCACAATCATCAACTTGTGTCATTGCCGCTGTGTTAATTATAAAATCTGGCTGTATTTCTGAAAGTGTTTTTTTAAGTTTTTGCTCATCAGTAAGATTAATAGAAATGTAATTAAAATCTTCTCTTCCGCTTCTATTTTTACCTTTAGAAAAACCTATGACTTGGTATTTTTCTTTTTCTAAAAGTAATAACTTTACTAGAGTTTGCCCTAATAAACCATTACTTCCTGTAATTACAACTTTTATCATAAATAAATGGTTATATTTTATAAGATTGTTTTAGACACAAAAAATGTTAGACTTTTTATATTTTAAAACAATTCTCTTAATTTTAAAATTTGGCTTCTGCGTCCTAAAACAATTAAATGAGAATCTTCAATTAACTTACAATCAGATTCTGGATTTATAATATATTCTTTATTAGGACCAATAAAACCAATAACTGTACAACCAGTTTGTCTTCTTAAATCTAGGTCTAAGAGTGTTTGATTTAAATATTTTCCAGGCAAATCATTAACAGCAACTTCTTCTAAATTTGCGGTTGTTTCTCCTTCAATTGTTAATCTATCTACAAATTCGATAACATCTGGCGTTGTTACCAAAGACGCCATGTGATCTCCTCCTAATTTATCTGGCATAATAACATTACTTGCTCCAGCTATTTTTAATTTACTATAAGATGATTCGTTGGATGCTCTACTTATAACTTTACAATCCTTATTTAATTGACTTACTGTTAAAACAACAAATAAATTATTAGCATCAGAAGGCAAAGCAGTAATTAAATATGCTGCTTTTTCTATACCAGCAGCTTGCAAAGTTTCGTCTAAAGTTGCGTCTCCATTAATATTTAAAACACCTAATGTATCTAAAGTTTCTGTTCTTTCTTTATTTTTTTCTACAACAACAAACTCTTTATTGTAATTTGTTAGTTTTAAAATTGCTTGCTTTCCGTTTCTGCCATAACCACAAACAATGGTATGTCCTTTTAAATTTGCTATTTTTTTCTCCACTTTTCTGTGCTTAAAATGTTTAAATAATCTACCACTTACTAAATATTCTGAAAAAGCTGAAACAGCGTAACCAAAAACAGTAATACTTGTTAAAATTAAAAATATTGTAAAAATTTTTTCTTCTGGCGAAAATGGTCTTAACTCACCAAAACCAACTGTAGTTACAGTAATTACAGTCATGTATAATGCATCTACAAAAGAATAATGCGAAAGCAACATATACCCAATTGTACCTATAGAAATAATAGTTACAACTAAGAATAAAGTTTTATTAATTTTAGATTCTAATACATTTATCCTCATAAATTATAAATCAAAAACCGAACTTCTTTTTGTATAAACCATATCTTTTAAACGCAATAAAAATGCTAATGTTAAATATAAACCAAAAGACAAACCTACAGTTACAAACGAAATATAAATAAAAAAAATACGTACATTTTTTGCACGCATTCCTAATTTATCTGCAAATCTAGAGAAAACTCCAAAACCATGTCTTTCAAAAAAATGACGTACAGCATGTATTAAATTCATCTAATTCCTTTTTACTGCAAGATACTACAAACTATATTATTTGTTAAATACTTTTCAATCAAATTTGATTTAATATTGATTAACTTTGCACTTTTGCAAAAATCACTTTTTTTTGAAAGACCAACAATATATAGAAGTTTACGGAGCCAGAGTTCATAATTTAAAGAATATTGATGTAAAAATTCCACGCGAAAAACTAGTCGTTATTACTGGTTTAAGCGGAAGTGGAAAATCTTCTTTAGCTTTTGATACTATTTATGCTGAAGGACAAAGACGTTATATAGAAACATTTTCTGCGTATGCTCGTCAGTTTTTAGGCGGATTAGAAAGACCAGATGTTGATAAAATTGACGGTCTTTCGCCAGTTATTTCAATTGAACAAAAAACCACTAATAAAAGTCCGCGTTCTACAGTTGGTACCATTACAGAAATTTACGATTTTTTAAGATTATTATTTGCAAGAGCAGCTGATGCTTACTCTTATAATACTGGAGAAAAAATGGTAAGTTATTCTGATGAACAAATAAAAGAACTTATTCTTACCGATTTTGCTGATAAAAAAATAGCCGTTTTAGCACCTTTAATAAAATCTAGAAAAGGGCATTATCGCGAGCTTTTTGAACAAATTTCTAAACAAGGTTTTGTAAAAGTTAGAGTTGATGGCGAAATCAAAGAAATAGAAAAAGGAATGCGTTTAGATAGATATAAAACGCATGATATTGAAGTAGTTATTGATCGATTATTAATAAACGAATCCGCAGAAAACCGATTAGAAGAAACCATAAAAACGGCCTTGTATTCTGGCAATAATATTATGATGGTTATTGATATTGATGATAATAATCCTCGATATTTTAGCCGTGAATTAATGTGCCCAACATCCGGAATTGCATATCCAAATCCTGAGCCAAATAATTTTTCATTTAACTCGCCAAAAGGAGCTTGTAATACTTGTAACGGATTAGGAATTATCAATGAAATTAATTTGAAAAAGGTAATTCCTGATGATAGTATTTCCATAAAAAATGGCGGAATTGTACCTTTAGGAGAACAAAAAAATAGCTGGATTTTTAAACAAATTCAGAATATTGCAGAACGGTATCAATTTAAATTAACGGATGCAATTAAAGACATTCCAAAAGAAGCTTTAGATATTATTTTAAATGGTGGAAATGAATCTTTTGCTATAGAATCTAAAACTGTTGGTGTAACTAGAAATTATAAAATTGACTTTGAAGGCATTTTGGCTTTTATCAACAATCAATATATAAATGCAGAGAGCACCACTATAAAACGCTGGGCAAAAGCTTTTATGGATGAAGTTTCTTGTACTACTTGCGAAGGAAAAAGACTAAAAAAAGAAGCACTTCATTTTAAAATTATCGATAAAAACATCAGTGATTTAGCACAATTAGATATTACCGAATTGGCAGAATGGTTTGCAACGATTGAAAAAGATTTATCAGAAAAACAATTAATCATTGCATCAGAAATTATAAAAGAAATAAGAACAAGAATTCAGTTTTTATTGGATGTTGGTTTAGATTATTTAACTTTAGATAGAACTTCAAAATCACTTTCTGGTGGCGAAGCACAAAGAATTCGTTTAGCAACTCAAATTGGTTCTCAATTAGTTGGTGTTTTGTACATTTTAGACGAACCAAGTATTGGATTACACCAAAGAGACAATCAGAAATTAATAGATTCTTTGCTAAAATTACGTGATATTGGGAACTCTGTTTTAGTTGTTGAACACGACAAAGATATGATGGAACACGCAGATTTTGTGTTCGATATTGGTCCTGGAGCAGGAAGACATGGAGGACAAATTGTAAGCGAAGGAACTTTTGAAGATTTAAAGAAACAAGATACATTAACAGCAGATTATATTACTGGCAGAAAAGAAATTGCTGTTCCTAAAACTCGAAGAGAAGGAAATGGTAAATTCATTAAACTAAAAGGTGCATCAGGAAATAATTTAAAAAATGTTTCTGTTGCCTTTCCTTTAGGAAAAATGATTTGTGTTACAGGCGTTTCTGGAAGTGGAAAATCGACCTTAATTAACGAGACTTTGTATCCTATTTTAAACGCTCATATTTATAGAGGTGTTAAAAAACCAATGCCTTATAAAAAAATTGAAGGTTTAGAACATGTGGATAAAGTAATTGATATCGATCAATCGCCAATTGGTAGAACTCCAAGATCAAATCCGGCAACGTATACAGGAACTTTTTCTGAAGTTAGAAGCTTGTTTGCAAAAACTGCAGAAGCTGCAATTCGTGGTTATAAACCTGGTAGATTTTCTTTTAATGTAAAAGGTGGGCGATGTGAAACTTGTCAAGGTGGAGGAGTTAGAGTCATAGAAATGAACTTTTTACCAGATGTTCAAGTAGAATGTGAAACTTGCCAAGGAAAGCGTTTTAACAGAGAAACTTTAGAAATTCGTTACAAAGGAAAATCAATTTCTGATGTTTTAAATATGACGATTGAAGATGCAACCGATTTCTTTGAAAACATTCCTAAAATTCACAGAAAATTAAAAACAATTAAAGATGTTGGCTTGGGTTATATTACACTTGGTCAGCAATCTACCACACTTTCTGGTGGTGAAGCACAACGTATAAAATTAGCATCAGAATTATCTAAAAGAGATACTGGTAACACATTTTATATTTTAGATGAACCAACAACAGGACTTCATTTTGAAGACATTAGAGTGTTGATGGATGTTTTAAATAAACTTGCTGATAAAGGAAATACTGTTTTAATTATTGAGCATAATTTAGATGTTGTAAAATTAGCAGATTACGTTATTGATGTTGGTTTAGAAGGCGGTAAAAAAGGCGGTACCATTTTATGCACAGGAACTCCAGAAGAAGTTGCCAAGCATAAAAAAAGTTATACCGCTCAATTTTTGAAAAAAGAATTAATCTAATTTTATTTATAGCCGATTAAAATATCTTTTGCTTTTAAAACTTTTTCAACATAACTTTTAAAATCTAAATACTCATTTGCAGCAATATCACTTAAATCTGTAGCTGCTGCAATTGTTATCTGTAATTGATTTTCTGAAACTGCTTTATAAAGAACCTCAAATGAATGTTGTTTATAATTAAATTTCTGATTTTCTGGTATTTCTATGAATTTTTTCCCTGCCGGAATTTCTAAATTATAAACAGAATTGTAAAAGTTTGAGTTTTCATAACTTTGATAATCTATAGCATATTTTCTTTCCTCTAAACTAACAATTCCGCCATTATATGAATGAGCAACTAATGGCAATTTAAAAAAGGTCATCGAGCCCATTTCGTTCATTTTATCATCTAAATGAACTTTTGTTGTGTAGGTTAGAAAATCTGTTCCTTTTTGTGCAGCAATATCCTTGATTGTGTCTAAAACTAAGCCCTCGCCTATTCTTTGATTAAAATCTGCCAAAATATCTTCTTTAACCAATTCAAAATTATCTTGATTTAAAATATTAAAATAAATAGAAGCCAAACTTCCTGTAACTTTCGAATTTATAGTAATATTTTGAGTTTTATTTTCATCAACCTTAATAAACACTTCTGATATTAAGTTTGATGGATTTCCATCCATATTTGACAAATGAAATAAAGTAGACTCCTTACTTTCATCAACCATATAAGGAATCTCTAAAGCTGTTGCATTTAGCAAACTATTTGGGATTGATTTAAACGGCATATTCTTATCAGTTAATTCTAAAAACTGATCTTTTCCATTTAATTTAATCTTTACAATACAATGATTAAAATTTTGCGACGGCAAGATTAAAGATTTCATTCCATAATCTGACGTTAGCACCAAAACTAGATTTACATCTAAACCTGCTCTTCTTGCAAACGTTGCAAAAAGTGTAGAAAAATCTTTACAATCTCCTAATTTAGACGAAATTGTTTTTGACGGTTTTTGAGGAATAAAGCCACTTTGTTTAAAATCTACAAAACTGTAGGTAAAATTATTCATTATATAATAATAAATTCTTTTTGCTCTTTCTTCTTCGGATAAACTTAAAACGTCTTTTTCTGGAAAAATCTCATTATATTTTTGCTCAACTTCTGCATTAAAAACAGATTGAGATCTTACTAAATCTGAATACCAATTAGCAATTTCGTTCCAAGATTTTATAGTACTTATGTGTAAAAATCTAGCATAATCAGAAGCTGTTGGCATATAATCTTCTCCTTTTGGTAATTCTGCCGCGTTCAATAATTGCCATTGATGCACATCGTAATTCGCTTCTGATTTTTTAGTATAATCTAACTTTCCGTTAGTTACTTTATGTGTAAACTCAAGATTTTTAGGAGTTATTAAAGTATAACTTGTTTTTAAGCAAAAGCTCTCTGAATCAAACTGATAATCATCAACAAAATCTTTAAAAAATCTTCCTGAACTAACAGAAGTAGTTTCATAATCAACATAAATTACATCACCCACTTCTAACCCATTAAACACAAAACTAGAACCTGTTCTTTCTGCAGGAATTACACTTTTATCTTTCTTTATAATTTCTGATTTTAAAATAGAATAACTACCAGATAATCCTAAATCATATTCTTTGTAATTCTCTATTCCGTTTTTAGAAGTAATCTCATATAAATAAACAGATTTTGCTTTTAAAGCACCTGTTTCATAAATTTGATACACTTTACTATCTAATAAAATATTTGTGCCGTAATTATTTTTTAAATACTTATTTCTTTCCTTTTCTACATAAGAATACACATCATTTTCAGTAAATTTTTCTAAAAAATTAGGGGCTCTTTTTATCGTTTCAATCTTTTTTAAAAGCTGATTATTTCCATTATTATAAATTAATGATTGCTGATAAAAATCTACCGCTTTGTCTTTTTGATTTAATTGAGTTAGCGCATTACCCATAAATTCCATCGCTTTAAACGAATATGGATAATTCTCTAAAGCTTGCTTTATAAAAGGTAAAGATTCTTGATATTTTTCATACTGATGTAACCTTTCAATCAAACTAAACAAAAACTCATTTTCTGCCGGAAAGTCTTTTACATATTCTTTATAAAGTTGTAAAACGTCATCTTTTCTATCCGTTTTATCATATAAACGAGCTAAACCACCTAATAAAGCAGGACTAAATCTTTTCTTTAAAATTTTCTCATATTCCGTAATTGATCTTTCTTGATCTTGAAAAATATTATCATATAAAGGAATAAATCTTTGTAATACAAAAACTCTATCCGAAGCAACATTATTTAAATCATTCATTGTTGCTTTTAATGCTTTTATATCTTCATTTCTAATATCTAAAACAAATTGAGCAATAAATTTAAGTATCGGCGAATCTGTTGCATTTCTTAACTTATCTATATACACTTCTAACTCAGCAATACTCATTCTTTCTAGCTCTTGAAAATCTGATGCTTTTTTTACTAGAGAATAATAATAGTTAGGATCTTCTAAAAAAATATTTTTATTTAACTCATTAATCGCATTAAAATCACCTTCAAAACTAGAAGTATAAGTTTTTAAAACTCTTAATAAAGAACTTTTTGTATGCGTTTTTAATAAGTCATTAATAATAACATTTGCTTCTTCGTATTTTTGATTTCTAAAATAGGTTTTAATCAAACAATATTTATAGAAAAAATTAGTTGGATTTTCTTTTAGCTTTTCAACAAAAAAATCTTCAATAGTATTCGATTTTTTCTCAGGATTTACAGCACTAATTGTTGCTTTATTGTAAGAAGCATATTTACTAGAATAGGTTATTCCATCAAGTTTATTACCTTCAAAATCAGATAATCTTGCCATAAAATAAGACATTCCGTTATTTTCTGCATTCTTTATTAAAAGTCGGTTTGTACCTTTTGATAAATTTACATTTACAGTATACGCATCTAAATCTGTATCTACATCTTTATCATTTTCATACACTAAAACATCATTTAACCAAACCTTAAACGCAGAAGAATTCCCCATTCTTAATTGCACTCTTTGCTCTTTATCTGTAGTGATAAAAGTTTGCGCATAATTTACTCCATAACCATACTCTATATGATTAGAAAAAAATTGATATGGTTCTTTCTGATATTCTTTATTTGGTGTGTACCAATTAATTGTTCCGTTAGAATTGGCATCAAATAATTTATCATTTTTTGCATAAAGCTCTGGCTCATAACTTGTATCGTAACCACTTTTATTTAAGTTTTCAAAAACACCACAATATTGCCAATCCTTTATAGCATCTACTTGTTTTACAGCTTCATCATATTTTACTATATCTTTATGATCTCTTTCAACAACTCCTTTTAAATATTTTAAAGCATAGAAAATGGTTTTATTTTCTACTTTAGAAGCTTCTATTGTTTTAATAGATTTTACATTTTTTTCATGAAAACCTGTTTTTAAATAATCTTCGAACATAAAAGGATCATTCCACAAGGCATAAACATAATATTCAAAATCTTTAAATTTCATTAATTTATTTAAAAATCCATCCGAAGCACCATTTATTAAGCCATTTTCATTTCTTAAAATTTCGTTACTAATTAACAGTTCTATTGATTTTTCATACTCTTTTTCTGATTTTAAAAAAACCTCATATGCTTCTTTATTGTTATTCTCTAGCATTATACTCCAATAATCTTTAGAACTATTTTGTGCTTTTACACCAAGTACAACAAAAAACAAAAAGGCAATTACTATCAATAAATTTTTAATATTCATAAATCAATTTTAAATTTAATTCTAGCAAATCTAGAATATTTTGTTAAACATATCTATTCTCTTAAACAATTTCTCAAAAAAAGAACTATTTTAGCAAGCTGTCTTAAAGAAAAAATAATTAATTCTAAAAATTACTGATAATGACAAATGACGATAGAAAAATAAAAGAAAAATTAAAGCCAAAAACTTGGAACGAAATTAAAACAAAAGATGCTTGGGGAATATTTAAAATTATGGCTGAATTTGTTGAAGGTTACGAAACCTTAAGCAAAATTGGGCCTTGCGTATCTATTTTTGGATCTGCACGCACAAAACCAGATCATCCATATTATAAATTAGCAGAAGAAGTTGCTTTTAAATTAACTCAAAATGGATTTGGTGTAATTACAGGTGGAGGACCAGGAATTATGGAAGCTGGTAATAAAGGAGCAAACAGAGGTAAAGGTCTTTCTGTAGGTTTAAACATAGAATTACCTTTTGAACAACACGATAATCCATGGATAGACCAAGGTAAGAGTTTAGATTTCGATTACTTTTTTGTTCGTAAAGTTATGTTTGTAAAATACTCGCAAGGTTTTGTAGTAATGCCTGGTGGTTTTGGAACTATGGACGAACTTTTTGAAGCAATTACTTTAATACAAACTAAAAAAATTGGTCGTTTTCCTATTGTTTTAATGGGAACAAAATTTTGGGGAGGTTTATTAGATTGGATAAAAAACACACTTATTGAAGAAGGAAATATTAGCGAAGAAGACTTAAATCTCTTTAGAATAGTTGATACTGCAGATGAAGCTGTTGAGCATTTTAATAAATTTTACTCTAAATATAAATTAAAACCGAATTTCTAAAATTATTATTTTACATTTATATGCTTAAAACATTGAAAATCTAATTTGAAAACATCTTTAAACATAATTATATGTTGTTTTTTCATATCTGCTTTTTCATTTGCACAAGAGAATAAAATTGCTATAAAATCGACTTTTAACCCAGATAAGGATGAGTTATTAATACAACAAGAAATTGTTTTTTATAACACATCCGATTCTATCTTAATAAACATTTACCTACATAATTGGGCAAATAGTTTTAGAGATAGAAAAACGCCTTTATCAAAAAGATTGATTAAAGATTTTAGAAAGAATTTATATTTTGCAGATGAAGAAGATTTAGGAAAAACAACCATAAAAAATCTTAGTGTAAACTACGAAAACACACGATTTTTAGAAGTTAAAGATCAGGCTGATATTATAGATATTCCTTTAACTAATTCGTTAAAACCAAAAGATAGTGCTAAAATAGCAATTACTTATATTGTAAAAATTCCTAGTGCAGAATTTACATCTTATGGGAAAACTAAAGAAGGTTACCACTTGCGTTTTTGGTACATAACGCCTGCAGTTTACAATAATGGTTGGCAATTAATGAGCAACCTTAATATCGATGATTTATACGAAAGCGCCACAGATTTCACTGTTGACATTGACATTCCTAAAGAATATGTTTTAGAAAGTAATTTATATCAGTACAAAACTGATAATGAAAATTTTACTAATTATTATTTGCTAGGTAAAAGTAAAACAGACATCATTTTAAGCATCAATAAAACTAAACAATTAAAAACCTTTAAAACTAAAAAAGCTACAGTTTACACAGACATTTTTCCTGATGAAATTGACACTTATGCCGCAACAAATATTTTAAATAGAGAGTTACTTTTTATAGAAAAATTTTTAGGAAAATATCCTCATGTAGAAATTTATGTAGATAAAATTACACAATCAAAAGATCCAGTTTATGGCTTAAATCAGTTACCAAATTTTTTACGCCCCTTTTCTGATACTTTTAAATGGGATGTAACCATGTTTAAAGCACTTAGTAGAAAGTATATAGAAAACACTTTACTTCTAAATAAAAGAAATGATTATTGGATTTTAGATGGACTTCAAAATTATTTAATGCTAGAATATATTGAAGAATTTTATCCTGATGTAAAACTTTTAGGCGAATTATCTAACAAATGGTTTATAAAGAATTTTCACATTTCTAAACAAAAATTTAACGATAAATATCCTTTTGTACATCAATTTGTTTCAAGAAAATTTTTAGACCAGGCGCTAACAACATCCGCAGATTCGTTATCTAACTTTAATAGAAAAATTGCCAGCAAATATAAGGCAGGATTGGGTTTTAGATATTTAAAAGGTTATTTGGGCGACAGCATTTTAAACAGTAGCATTAAGGAATTTTATCAACATCATAATACAAAAACTATTTCTACTATAGATTTTCAAAACATCCTTTCATCTAAAACAAACAAAGAAATTGATTGGTTTTTTAATGATTTTGTAAAAACAAATAAAAAAATAGACTACACAATCGATAAAGTAAAAGTAAAGGGTGATAGTTTAAAAGTAACCATTAAAAACAAAAGAAATATTACTGCTCCTGTTTTACTTTATGGTTTAAAAGACAAAGAAATTAAATATAAAAAATGGTATACAAATATAGAAAGTTCTCAAACTGTTACCATTCCTAAAGAAGATTTTAATAAAGTTTCTTTAAATTACGAGAACTTATATCCAGAGTTAAACACCTTAGATAATTGGAAAAGTTTAGATAATAAAATATTTAATAAGCCTCTAAAGTTTACTTTAATAAAAGATGCTCAAGACCCTTATTATACACAAATATTTCATCAACCATATATTAATTACAATTTTTATAACGGACTAATTTTAGGCACAAAAATACACAACAAACCATTAATTAAAAGAAATTTAGAATTTAGACTAGCACCCTCATACGCTACAAAAAGTAACACTATAACAGGGCAATTCTCTGCTCTTTACAATCAATATTTAGAAGAAACTAAAATCTATAAAGTAATGTACGGTCTTTCTGCTGCAACTTTAGATTATGCTCCAGAATTGTCTTATACCTCTTTTGTGCCCTTTGTAAATATTGTTTTTAAAAGAAAATCGCTAAGAGATGCAACATCAGAATCTATATCTGCAAAATTGGTTCATATTGATAAAGAAATTTCACCAATAGATATTAAAACAGATCAAGATAATTATAGTATTTTTAGTTTAAGCTACAACTATGTAAACCCAGATATTATAAAAGAATTTAGATACAACTTTAGTTTAGAAGCTGGTGAGAAATTTTCTAAACTTGCTGTAGACCTAAGGTTTCGCTCCTTATCTACAACAGATACCCAACTTGATTTTAGATTTTTTGCAGGCGCATTTTTAAATAATAAAACAGAAGGAGATTATTTTAGTTTTGGTTTAGATAGAGCAAATGATTATTTATTTCAACTTAATTACTTAGGTCGATCTGAAAGTACTGGTTTTTTTAGTCAACAATTTATTATTACTGATGGTGGCTTTAAATCTGTTTTACCAACAAGATTTGCAAATCAATATATGTTTGCATTTAATTCTAGTTTTGGCTTATGGAGATGGATGGAATTTTATAATGATGTTGCTTTTCTAAAAAACAAAAACAATCCTATTTACTTTGGCTACAATAATGGAATCCGATTTAACTTTGTACATAATATTTTTGAGATCTATTTTCCACTTTACTCAAACAACGGATGGGAAATTTCCCAAGGCTCTTATCCAGAAAAAATTAGATTTACATTAACCGGTAATATAAATTCTATTTATAATTTTTTTAGAAGAGGATTTTTATAATATCCATAAAAATCATCAAAAGAGTAAATATACCTATATGTAGGTATTTTGAACTTTCATAAATATCTTTAAGTTTACAATGTTAAAAACATTAAAAATTTAATTTTATGAAAATGAAAAATTATTTACTCTACATTTTTTTCTTAACACTTTCTTTAAAGGGACACTCTCAAGATGTTTCAAGTGCATCAGAAAAAAAGAATGCATTGGCTGTTTCCTTTGGCTCACCTGGTTTAGGACTGGAATATGCACGGAAATTAAGTCCAAAATTAAATGCAAAGCTTGTTTGGCATTCATTCAACTTAAAAGACTTTGAACAAGAAGATGTTGAAATAAAAGATGATGTGGTTGATATATTGGCTAATTTAGAAGTAGCAATTATTGATGCTGGTATTGAATATCTGCCATTTACAAACTCATCTTTTAAACTTACTGCAGGTGTTGGTTTTTTATCTAACGTTAATGCAAACGGAGTTATAACTTATACCGAAGAAGTAGTTTTTGGAGATGTTACAGTTAGCAAAAATGATATTGGAGAAATTAATGCAGATACAAGCTGGAGCGGTGTTGCTCCTTATCTAGGTGTTGGTTTTGGTAGAGCTATCCCAAAAAAAAGATTAGGATTCGGTATTGAATTTGGATCTTATTTTACCTCATCTCCTGATGTAAAACTAACAGCAACCAAACTTCTTGCACCAACCGCTGAGCAAGAAGAAAATTTAAAAGAAGCACTAACAACTTTTAAATTTATCCCAAGAATACAATTAAGATTAGCTTATTCATTTTAAAAAAAACATTATGAAAAAATTCAAATTATTAATAACAATGTCTTTTTTGACATTATTCGCATTAAGTTGTGATATAGACGGCGTAACAGATAGTGTAGATATAACGATATCTAACAATATTTTAAAACAAGAAGCCCTTATTTCTGTATTAGACATTACAAATCCAGAAAACTTAGAAGGAAATAACAAATTAAAAGTAGAGTTAATTGGTGCAGATGCAGATAAGTTTGTTACAAATTCTGGTGAAAAAACAAGTAATTTAAAAGTCATTGATGGTAATATTGCACTAGCCGTAAACCCAAATCACGCCAGTACAGAACCATTAAAGGTTTTACTAAAAATTAGTGGAGATGATTATTTAACAACTACAATTCCACTTGTAATGTTTCCAGAAGATACCTTGGTTACTCGATCAATTAATATTGTAAACAAACTAAACACAGTTGAAGGTATAGATTTTATCGAAAACAATAAATCACTTGCAAACAACACCTTATCCACTGATTATTCTGTTGAAACTCCAGCTACAAAAGCTAGTACAAAAACAGAAATAAAAATAGAATCTGGTACCGTTTTTCAAGATGCAGATGGAAATACAATAACAGGAGGAACTTTAAAAAGTGAAGTAGCTCATTTTAGTTTAGACACACCAGAATCAATTGCATCTTTTCCAGGAGGATTAACACCACTAAGCGTAATAGATGAAAATGGAGAAGAAAACGAGGACATTTCTTTTATAACAGCTGGTTTTACTTCTATTGATATGTTTATTGACGGTAAGGAAGTAAAAAACTTTTCTAAACCAATAAGTGTAGGTATAGAGATTCCTAGTGATTATATAAACCCAGAAACTGGTAATACTATAAATGTAGGAGATCAAATTCCTATTTGGTCTTATGATGAAGATGGTCAATGGGGCTATCACAAAATAGGAACTGTTTCTATGAACGCTTCAAATAAACTTAACATCACATTTACAACTACTCACTTATCTTGGTATAATTTAGACTATCATTATTGGGGAGTTTGTAGATATGGAAGGTATACTGAAGTTTCAGCTCCAAAAGCACCTTCACTTTCAGATAATTTTTATGAATTATCTTTTGAATTGGTATACGCCGCAAATAATCAAGTAATAGCTACAAATAGCATTCAAATATCTAAAACTAGAAATAATTCATCAGGCTTTTATAACACACCAAATCAAAGTTTAAAAATAAAAGTATATTATGGTAGATATTCTGAAAAAGTTTTATTGTACACTTCAGAAGCTTTTGACGGCTGTTCTAGCAACGTAATAACTTTAGATGGTGCTGCAATAACAAGCGCACTTCCGCCAAAACCTGTAATTAAAAATATTTTCATAGAATATACGGCAAGATGTGGTGACAAGATTTTAAGACCATTTCTGTACATATATAGGCTAGAAACCTATACTTATAACGGTAGACAGTATTCTTACTGGCAATGGGTTGGATTTACATATTCTGGTAGAGGTTATATTTACAATGCTCGTATTGGTGAGTCACAAAAATATAGAGTATACTTTGGTGGTACAGCTTATGATTATGATTACACTTTTAATTCTGATAATATTGTTATTGATGATTTTGAAGTTCCCGGCGACTTATGTAGCAGGTTATTTTAATTGAATAATTTGAATTTTAGTTCAAAAAGAGATATTGTAAAAACTTTATCTCTTTTTTTTATGTTATATTCATAAATAATAAAATTTTATACGATTAAATTAACATATTCTCAAACAATCAAGATATTTTTAAATATCAATTAAAAAAGCTATCTTTGTAGAGGTTAAAAAATCAAAAAAAACATGCTGCAAGAAACGGTTACTTCTAATAATCAAGAAATTACATTTAATGATTTTAAAAATGAGGTACTTAACGACTACAGAATTGCTAAAATAAGCAGAGAATGTAGCTTACTAGGTAGACGAGAGGTTTTAACAGGTAAAGCAAAGTTTGGAATTTTTGGCGACGGAAAAGAAATTCCTCAATTAGCAATGGCAAAAGCCTTTAAAAAAGGCGATTTTAGATCTGGTTACTACAGAGATCAAACTTTTATGATGGCTTTAGGCGAGTTAAATGCTCAACAATTTTTTGCCGGTTTGTATGCGCATGCTGATATTAAAGAAGATCCAATGTCTGCTGGTAGACAAATGGGAGGTCATTTTGCAACTCATAGTTTACATCAAGATGGAAGTTGGAAAAACTTAACAGAACAATACAATTCTAGCTCAGATATCTCTCCTACAGCAGGTCAAATGCCTCGTCTATTAGGATTAGCCCAGGCATCAAAAATATATAGAGACGAAAAAAGTGTACAACACAAAACCAACTTCTCTAATAACGGAAATGAAATTGCTTGGGGCACAATAGGTAATGCGAGTACTAGTGAAGGTGTATTTTTTGAAACCATAAATGCAGCTGGTGTTTTACAAGTACCAATGATAATGAGTATTTGGGACGATGAATACGGTATTTCTGTACACGCTAAATATCAAACTACAAAAGAAAGTATTTCAGAAATTTTAAATGGTTTTCAAAGAGATAAAGAAAAAGATGGCTACGAAATATTTGTCATTAATGGCTGGGATTATGTGCAATTAGTTGATATTTATCAAAAAGCAGCAAAAATTGCAAGAGAAGAACATGTACCTGTTTTAATTCACGTAAAAGAATTAACACAACCACAAGGACATTCTACTTCTGGTTCTCACGAAAGATACAAAGGCAAAGAAAGATTACAATGGGAACAAGATCACGATTGTATTTCTAAAATGCGAAGCTGGATTTTAGATTTCGAATTAGAAACAGAAACCGGAGATATTCTTCGCTTTGTAGAATCTGAAGAAGAATTAATAATCTTAGAAAAAGAAGTAAAAAAAGAAGTAACAGCTGCAAAAAGAAATGCTTGGAACGCGTATTTAAATGAAATAAAAGCAGAACTTTTAGTTGCCGTAGAAATATTAGAAAAAGTTGCAAACAAAAGTATTAACGGAACTTTTATCAATAAATATAAAAACGATTTACTAAGAATAACAGAACCTACAAGAAAGGATGTTTTAGCTGCTACTAGAAAGTGTTTAAGATATATAAAGGATGAACATTTTGCTGCAAAAATAGAATTACAAAATTTTATAAAAGCAGCAATTAATAATGGTTATCAAAAATATTCAACACATTTAATAAATGATTCTGATATAAGTGTATTAAATATTCTTGAAAAAAAACCAATCTATTCTCCAGAAAAAAATTTAGTAGATGCAAGAATTATTATGAGAGATAATTTTGATGCCATACTAAAAAAACATGATGATATTTTAATTTTTGGTGAAGACGCTGGTTTTATTGGTGATGTTAATCAAGGATTAGAAGGACTACAAGATAAATATGGTAAAATAAGAGTTTCTGATACCGGAATTAGAGAAGCAACCATTATTGGTCAAGGTATTGGCTTAGCAATGAGAGGCTTTAGACCAATTGCAGAAGTACAATATTTAGATTATTTATTGTATGCTTTACAAATAATGAGTGATGATTTAGCAACTTTACGCTACAGAACTTTTGGCAAACAAAAAGCACCATTAATTATACGAACTAGAGGGCATCGTTTAGAAGGAATTTGGCACGCTGGCTCACCAATGGGTGGAATAATAAATAATGTTAGAGGTATTCATGTTTTGGTTCCTAGAAACATGACAAAAGCTGCTGGATTTTACAACACATTACTAGAAGGAGACGACCCTGCTTTAGTTATAGAATGCTTAAATGGTTATCGTTTAAAAGAAGAATTACCAACAAATTTAGGCGATTTTAAAACACCAATAGGAGTTGTAGAAAACATCAAAGAAGGATCTGATATTACAGTAGTTTCTTACGGATCTACTTTACGCTTGGTTCAAGAAGCTGCAAAAGATTTATCTCAAAATGGTATTGAAATAGAAATTATTGACGCTCAAAGCTTATTACCATTTGATTTAAATCATGATTGTGTAAAAAGTTTAGCCAAAACAAACAAATTAATAATTATTGATGAAGATGTTCCGGGTGGCGCTTCTGCTTATCTTTTACAAGAGATTTTAGAAAATCAAAATGGATATCAATATTTAGACAGCAAACCTGCAACATTAACATCAAAAGCACACAGACCAGCTTATGGTACAGATGGAGATTACTTCTCGAAACCTTCTGCAGAAGATATTTTTGAAAAAATATACGACATAATGAATGAAGCAAATCCGCAGAAATTTAAAAGTTTGTATTAAATTTATATTTTTATAAAAATTACGAAAAGCTCAAACAAATTGTTTGGGCTTTTATATTTTATTACTATATTTAGTTAAATTCTTACAGTTTTAATTATTTTAAAAGCTTAAACGAAAAGTTACTTATGAAAAAAATAGTATTCCTCTCATTACTTATTGCATTTACTATTCCGTCACAAATAAATGCACAAAGAAAAAAATCAAAAAAAGATATAAAAACTGAAACTACAGTCACATCAAAAAAAAGTAAAACTCCTAAATATACTGATTTTGTAACATCAAAAACTAAAACTGATGATGGTGTTTTTAAAGTACATGAAACAAACGATAAATTTATGTACGAAATTCCGAAATCATATTTTGGAAAAGAAATGTTGTTAGTTACTAGAATTAAAGAATTACCCGCTGGTTTAGGTGGTGGTTATGTAAATGCAGGCTCAAAAATAAACACACAAGTTATTGTTTGGCAACAATTTAAAAATAAGATTTTGTTAAAAGTAAAATCATACAATGCAATTGCTAACGATTCTTTACCAATATACAAATCTGTAACAGCAAACAACTTAGAACCTGTTATTTACGCTTTTGATATTAAAATTCAAAACACAGATTCCACAGCAGTGTTAATTGATGTTTCCAATTTCTTTTCTTCTGATGTAAAAGCTATAACCGGCTTACCAGATTCTTTTAGAAAAAGATACAAAGTAAAAAGACTAGATGCTTCTAGAAGTTTTATCAACAGTATAAAAAGTTATCCAAAAAATATAGAAGTTATCCAAGATTTTACTTTTGATGCAGATGAACCACCAAGTAATTCATCTACAAAAACAATAAGTTTACGCATAAATCAATCTATGATTTTATTACCAGAAGATAAAATGATGCCAAGAGTTTACGACAAAAGAGTTGGTTATTTTTCTTTAGGAAATGTAGATTATAGTTCTGAAGCTTTAAAAGCAGATGACAAAAGATATATAAAACGTTGGCGTTTAGAACCAAAAGATTTAGCGGCATATAATCGCGGAGAATTGGTAGAACCAATAAAACCAATTGTGTATTATTTAGATCCTGCAACGCCAGATAAACTAAAAAAATACATTAAACAAGGTGTTGATGATTGGCAAAAAGTTTTTGAAACTGCTGGTTTTAAAAATGCAATTATGGCAAAATATGCGCCAACAAAAGAAGAAGACCCAGAGTTTAGTATGGAAGATATTCGGTATTCTGCAATAAGATATGTTGCAAGCACAACAAGAAACGCAACTGGCCCAAGTGTTGCTGACCCTAGAACTGGAGAAATTATTGAGAGCGATATTATTTGGTATCACAATCATTTACGTTCTTATAGAAATAGATATTTATTAGAAACCGGCGCTGCAAACCCATCTGCTAGAACTTTAGATACGCCTGCGGAAGAAATTGGAGAAATGATGCGGATGGTAATATCTCATGAAGTTGGTCATGCACTAGGTTTACCACATAATATGGCTGCAAGTTTTGCATATCCAGTAGACTCTTTACGTTCTGGAAGTTTTACTCAAAAAATGGGAGTTGCTGCTACAATTATGGATTATGCTCGTTACAATTATGTTGCGCAACCAGGTGATAAAAACATCCGATTTATTCGTCAATTAGGACCTTATGATCACTATTCTATCAATTGGGGATATCGTAAAATACCGAATATAAAAAACCCAGAACAAGAAATTATAACGTTAGATTCTTGGATTGAAGAAAAAATTGATAATCCTATTTATAGATTTGGCGGCGCACGTTTTGACCCTTCTTCTCAAACTGAAGGAATAGGAAATGACCAAGTAAAAGCATCTACCTACGGAATAAAAAATCTGAAAATTGTTGCCGAAAATTTACCAAATTGGACATCAGATAAAACCAATAATTATGAAGATTTGTCTGAATTGTATGGTGAACTTTTAAGTGTTTGGAGTAGATATGCTGGTCATGTTTCTGGTAATATTGGTGGAGTGTATGAATTCAACAAAAAACCAAATCAAACAGGCAACATTTACGTTCCTGTTACCAAAGAAAAACAAAAAGAGTCTATAGCCTGGCTTCATAAAAATGTATTTAAAACACAAGATTGGTTGTTAGACAAAAAGATTTTAAGCAACTATAAAGAAGATGGATACACAGATTTAATATCCAATTTACAAAAACGACAATTAAATTCAATTTTAAGAATTTCAACATTAAAAAGAATGATTGATACCGAAATTATTGAAGATAATTATTATGCCGCTTCGGATATGATTAGAGATTTAAGAACCGGCATTTTTATTGAAGCAAATTACACAAGAAATGTAGATCTTTTTAGACGAAATTTACAAAAGTATTTTATTGATAAATTAGGCTCTTTATTAACATCAGAAGAAGCAAAAAACACTGATATAACTTCAATAATTAGAGGTGAATTAGAAATGATGAATTTTCAATTAACTATTGCTAAAAATAGAAGTATAAATAGAATGACAAAATATCATTATAGAGATTGTTTAACTATAATTAAACAACTATTAAACCCTAAAAATTAACAACTTAGACATTTAATAAATTTATTTTCTTTTTAATAAATCATTACCTATTGCACATTGTAAACATCGTTTCATTGTGCAATAGTGGTTTTTAAGTTCTAATAAAGCCTGACTTTCTAAAGCATTTTTAGATTTAATTTCCAGTTTTGAAAATTGATCAATAATGCTATTTTTTTCTGATGAAATTTGTCTAACTAATTGCAAAATTTCTTCTTCATCAACCGCTCCCCTACTTTGTAAATACACAAATTTTAAAGGAACAATTGTATTAATCAGTAATAAATCTATAAATGATTTTGATAATTTCTTTGCTGATTTTTTAGACTCACTTTCAAAAGTATAATGGGTTTTCCAAAATTCTTGAATATCAAAAGAAAACAAGGTGTAAAAATCTTCTTTTTTATGGATACTCATCAATTTTGAAAATAAATTTTGATGTATAAAAAATAAAGAAGCTAATTGTGCAATTCGTATCGTTGGAAAATTTTGAGGTCGCATTCTAAAAAATTGAAAATTCTTATTTGAAATCGAATGTAAGTTATACTTGTGTTTCAAATATTCATATTCTGTTTTTAGCAAAGAAAAATAATCATTTTGAACATCAGCCTCAAAAAAACCTGCTTGCCCAAAAAATAAAGCAGTTAATTTTTGTTCATCAAAACGTTCTTTTCTAACCACAGAAAAATCAATTGATTTTGCTAATTGCAAAAAAGAATCTCCATTTACTTTTAATCCGAAATTCTTCGCTAATAGCTGAAATAAAACGGCTTCAAAATCATTATTTGCTTGCTTTAATACTTCTTTTATAAAAACTGATTTTTGTTCTAATCGTTCAAAATATAACCTTTCTAACCAATTATTAACGAGAAAATCATCCACATTTTTAATTTGATTTTCACAAGGAATCCAGTTTTGTTTACTATATATCAACCCATTATAATTTGATAATAATTTTTCATCAACAAAACTTTTAATTTCAAAAGTTGGTAATGGCTTGTTGTTTTTCATAAAAACTACCGCATCATTTTCCCATACAACGTGCAAAATCACAGCATCAAAATTTGTATCTTCTTCATGATTATGCAAATACCAATCAGAAGATTTCACATGCACTTCTACATTTCCTACCCAAAGTTGATTGTCAATTTTTAATTGAGCGTTTAAAAAATCAGGACCCGAATTTTTATTCTGAATTCCAGATTTCAAAATAATTATTTCCTGATTATCCGAAGTAAATAATGCTGTTTTAGAAAATAAATTATACTGCCATACATAGTACAAAAATTCTTCTGTCATGCTTTTTTGTTTAAAGTTACAAAAAATTTATTTCCTTATAAATTTTACCAATACAAATTCAATTTTACTTTTTAAATAATCTCTTATTTTTGTAATCTAAATAATGAAAATGAATACTATAGAAAGTTTACAATGGCGTTACGCTGTTAAAAAATTTGATGAACATAAAATACTTTCAGAAAAACAAATTACCACATTAAAAGAAGCGTTTAATTTAACAGCAACTTCTTATGGTTTGCAACCTTTAAAGTTAGTGGTTATTCAGAATAAAAATATTCAGAAAGAATTAATAGAACACAGTTGGAATCAGCCTCAAGTGCATGAAGCATCTCACCTTTTAGTAATTTGTATTCCTAAAAACTACACATCAGAAGACGTAAGAAATTATTTTACTTTAGTTAAAGAAATTAGAAATACACCAGATGCAATTTTAAACCCTTTCAAAAAGTTTTTAACGGATGAAATTGAAAAAAAAACACAAGAAGAATTATTAATTTGGAACAAAAATCAAGCTTACTTAGCTTTAGGGAATTTGTTAACAGTTTGTGCTACTGAAAAAATAGATTCTTGCCCAATGGAAGGTTTTATTCCAGAAAAATATGATGAAATTTTAAAATTAGATACACAAAATTTAACTTCTATTTTAGTTTTACCTGTTGGTTTTAGAGCTGATGATGACTACATGAAAGATTTAAAAAAAGTACGTAAAAATATTGATGATATAATCATAGAAATTAACTAAATTTTATAAACCTTCTTATAAAGAAGGTTTTTTTATACTCTTTAAAAATAGTACTTTTGATGTCTAAATTTTAATAAAATCAACATGAATCAAGATATAAGAAACTTACAACCAAAGTCAGTTTGGAATCATTTTGCAGATTTAAATGCTGTTCCTCGTCCTTCAAAAAAGGAAGAAAGAGTTATCCAATTTATGGTTGATTTTGGTAAAAAACTAAATCTTGAAACTTTTGTTGATAAAGTTGGTAACGTAATCATAAAAAAACCAGCAACTTCTGGAATGGAAAACAGAAAAACAGTTGTAATGCAAGGTCATTTAGATATGGTTCATCAGAAAAATGCTGATACTATTTTTGATTTTGATAAAGAAGGAATTAAAATGTTTGTTGATGGAGATTGGGTAAAAGCAAAAGGAACAACTTTAGGCGCAGATAATGGTTTAGGAGTCGCTGCAATTATGGCTATTTTATCATCAACAGAAATTGATCATCCAACAATTGAAGCTTTATTTACTATTGATGAAGAAACAGGAATGACTGGAGCAATGGGTTTAGAAGGTGGTGTTTTAGAAGGAGAAATCTTACTAAATTTAGATACAGAAGAAGATGATGAAATTGGAATGGGTTGTGCAGGTGGCGTTGATATTACTGCAACTAGAACTTATTTAGAAGAGGAAACTCCAGAAAATACTACAGCATTTTCAATAACTGTAAAAGGTTTAAATGGTGGTCATTCTGGGATGGATATTATTAAAGGTTTAGGAAATGCGAACAAAATTATGAATCGTATTTTGTTTGATGGTTTTGCTAATTTTGGTTTACGAATTTCTGAAATAAATGGAGGAAGTTTACGAAATGCAATTCCTAGAGAAAGTGTTGCTACTGTTGTAGTTGACAACATTTCTAAAGAGCCTTTTTTGTTTGAAACAAACGAACTTATTAACACTATAAAAGCAGAGTTTTCAACATTAGAAAAAAACTTATCCGTAGAAATTAAAGAAATTGAATCACCTAAAAAAGTAATGGAATTAGGAGTTCAAGAAGGATTTACAAAATCAATTTATGCTGCTTTAAATGGCGTTTATAGAATGAGTCCGGATGTTGTTGGTTTAGTTGAAACTTCAAATAATATTGCGAGAATAATTCTAAAAGACGGAAGAATAAAAGTTGGCTGTTTAACACGTTCTTCATCAGAAAGTAACAAATGGGATTTAGCAAACTCTCTTCGTTCTGCTTTTGAATTAGCTGGTTTAGAAGTTGATTTTTCTGGAACGTATCCTGGTTGGCTACCAAATGTAAAATCAGAAATTTTAACAATTGTAACCAATATTTATACAGATTTATTTAAAGAAAAACCAATTGTTGCAGCTTGTCATGCAGGATTAGAATGCGGAATTTTAGGTCAGAATTATCCAGAAATGGATATGGTTTCTTTTGGACCAACTATTAGGGGAGCTCATTCTCCTGATGAACGTGCTCAAATTTCATCAACCCAAAAATTCTGGAAACTATTAATTGAAATCCTTAAAAACACACCTTTAAAAAGTAATTAAACTTAAAAATATAACATTTTTTAGCACATTCGTTTTATTTTAAAAAAATTGTTTAAAAACTAAAACAATATCAACATAAACACCTAATAATCAAATTTTTAAAAAATTATATTTTTGTTAACATCTTTCACTTTATTAAAAGATAATAAATTGTAATTTTACCTCTTATAAATATCATTTTTTAATGGGGAAAATAATTGCAATTGCGAATCAAAAAGGTGGTGTAGGTAAAACTACAACAAGCATAAATTTAGCAGCTTCTTTAGGTGTTTTAGAAAAAAAAGTATTATTAATAGATGCTGATCCTCAAGCGAATGCATCTTCTGGCTTAGGCATAGATGTAGAAGGTTTAGAAATAGGAACTTATCAAGTTTTAGAACATACGGTTTCTGCAAAAGATGTAATTGTAAAAACAACGTCTCCTAATGTAGACCTAATTCCTGCTCATATAGATTTAGTTGCTATTGAAATTGAATTAGTAGATAAGCAAGATAGAGAATTTATGCTTAGAAGGGCATTGGCAGAAATTAAAGATGATTATGATTATATTTTAATTGATTGTGCACCATCTTTAGGTTTAATAACATTAAACTCTTTAGTTGCCGCAGATTCTGTAATTATACCTATTCAATGTGAATATTTTGCATTAGAAGGTTTAGGAAAACTATTAAATACAATAAAAAGTATTCAAAGAATTCATAATACAGATTTAGATATTGAAGGTTTATTATTAACAATGTTTGATTCTCGTTTACGCTTATCAAATCAAGTTGTAGATGAAGTTAGAAAACATTTTTCTAGCATGGTTTTTGATACAATTATTAGAAGAAATACACGTTTAGGTGAGGCACCAAGTTATGGCGAAAGCATTATTGCTTATGACGCTACTAGTAAAGGAGCTGTAAATTACTTAAATTTAGCCCAAGAAATTATAAAAAAGCATAAGTAAATGGCAAAAGCAACCAAGAAACAAGCTTTAGGAAGAGGATTATCTGCTTTATTACAAGAATCATCAAATATCAATTCTGCATCAGATAAAAATGCTGATAAAGTTGTGGGGAATATTATTGAAATTGAATTAAGTTCAATTGAAGTAAACCCTTTTCAACCAAGAACTTATTTTGATGAAGAATCATTACAAGAACTCGCAGGATCAATTAGAGAGTTAGGGGTAATACAACCAATTACAGTAAGAAAATTAGAAGGAAATAAATTTCAATTAGTTTCTGGTGAGCGTCGTTTTAGAGCATCAAAATTATTAGGAAACGCTACAGTACCTGCTTATATACGTTTGGCAAATGACCAAGAAATGCTAGAAATGGCTTTGGTTGAAAACATACAACGTAAAAACTTAGATCCAATAGAAGTTGCACTTTCTTACCAACGTTTAATTGATGAGATTCAATTAACACAAGAAGATTTAAGTATAAGAGTTGGTAAAAAAAGATCTACAGTAACAAACTATTTACGTTTGTTAAAATTAGACCCAATTTTACAAACTGGTATGAGAGATGGCTTTATTTCTATGGGTCATGGGCGTGCAATGATAAATGTTGATAACACAGAAGATCAACTTGCAATTTATGAGAAAATTTTACGAGAAAAATTATCTGTAAGACAAACAGAAGATTTAGTAAAAAACTTAAAATCTGGTGCAATTGCAAAACCAAAAAAGAAAATTATCCCTCCATATATTAAAGAAAGTATAAAAGATATTGGCGATTACTTTGGCAATAAAATAGATATTTCTGTTGGTAACAATGGCAAAGGTAAGATTTCAATCCCTTTTAATTCTGAAGAAGATTTTAACCGCATTAAAAACTTATTAAAATAAGTGTTTTTTAAAAAAACCATATTATTTTTTACGCTCGCTTTATTTACTGCGACTCTTTTTGCACAAAAAGATTCTACAGAAGTAAAAATTAAAGACGTTAAAATTGAAGGAAATATAAATACTACTAAAGAAGGGATTTATGATCCTTTAGCGCCATCTAAAGCTGCTTTTTATTCTGCAATTTTTCCAGGAATGGGACAATTGTACAATAAAAAATATTGGAAAGTTCCCATTGTTTGGGCAGCATTAGCAATACCAACTTATTACTATCAAATAAATAATCGCGATTACAAACGATATAGAACTGCTTACAAATTAAGAAAAAATGGTTTGCAAGATGAGTTTACTGATGATGATGGAGTTTCTTCTGTTTCTTTAACAACGTTAGAAACTGCACAAGAACAGCTAAGTGAAAATAGAGATATGTCTTTATTATCTGGCGTTATTATTTATATATTACAAATTGTTGAAGCGAGTGTTAATGCACATTTACTTCAATTTAATACAGATGATAATTTATCATTTAAACCAGCAATGATAATGGATCCAATTAGAATACAAACACCTTCTGTTGGATTAACAATAAAATATAGTTTTTAAAATGAAAATTGCACTTTTAGGTTACGGAAGAATGGGAAAAGAGATTGAAAAAATTGCAATCTCTAGAGGTCATGAAATAGTAATTAGAAAAGATGTTGATGATATAATTGACATTACTTTAGCTGATGTAGCTATCGATTTTAGCGTACCAACTTCTGCTTTTAACAATATTACAAATTGTTTAAACAACAATGTTCCTGTAATTTCTGGAACTACAGGTTGGCTAGATAAATATAAAGAAGCAGTTGCTTTATGTACAGAAAAAAAAGGAGCTTTTATTTATGCATCAAATTATAGTTTGGGTGTAAATATCTTTTTTGAGTTAAATAAACAATTAGCAAAAATGATGAAAACCGTAGAAGGTTATAACATTTCTATGGAAGAAATTCATCATACAAAAAAATTAGATGCGCCAAGTGGAACTGCAATTACTTTAGCAGAAGGAATTATAGAAAATTCTTCTAAAATCAATTGGGAATTAGGCGAAAAAGCATCCGAAGAAAATATACCAATTGTGGCAAAAAGAATTCCAGATGTTCCAGGAACACATACTGTTTGGTATGAATCTGAAGTTGATACTATAGAAATTAAACACACAGCACACAGCAGAAAAGGATTTGCTTTAGGCGCTGTTATTGCTGCAGAATGGATTGCAAATAAAACAGGAGTTTTTTCTATGAAAGATGTGTTAAACATCCGTTAAATACTGTAACATTTTTTATATTTTGCGCCTTATAAATCAATAAAATTCATCCTTTTAAAGGATTACAAAAATATCATTATGACATATACTCAATGGTTTATCTTTTTTTTAGCAGTTCAAGTGCTACATTTTTTAGGAACTTGGAAACTGTATGTAAAAGCAGGTAGAAAAGCATGGGAAGCTGCAATACCAATCTATAATGGTATTGTTTTAATGCAAATAATTAATCGTCCAAAATGGTGGATTATTCTTTTATTTATACCAATTGTAAACTTATTAATGTTTCCTGTTATTTGGATTGAAACCATTAGAACTTTTGGCTTTTACAAAAAATTAGATTCCTTTTTAGTAATCGTAACTTTAGGTTTTTATATTTTTTACATCAATTATGCAACGGACACAGCATATAATAAAGGTAGAAGTTCTAAACCACGTTCTGAACTTGGTGAATGGGTAAGTTCTATTACATTTGCAATTATTGCTGCAACTTTGGTGCACACCTATTTTATGCAACCATTTACAATACCAACATCTTCTTTAGAAAAATCTTTATTAGTTGGTGATTATTTATTTGTGAGCAAATTTCATTACGGAGCAAGAGTTCCATCAACAGTAATTGCTGCACCAATGGTTCATGATTCTTTACCTTTTACAGGTACAGCTTCTTATCTTAAAAAACCACAATTACCTTATACACGTTTACCTGGATTACAAAAAATTAAAAATAACGATATTGTTTGTTTTAACTGGCCTGCGGATTCTTTGGCTACAATGTGGGGTGATCATTCTGGAAAATTCACATACAAACCTGTTGATAAAAAAACAAATTATGTAAAACGTGCTGTTGGTATTGCTGGCGATTCTCTAGAATTAAAAGATGGTTATGTATATATTAATGGCAAAAAGAACGAATTACCTTATAGAGCTAAAATACAATTTTATTACACGTTTGAATGTAAAGAACCTATTAGTCAAAGTACGTATCCAAAATTTTTATTAGATAAAGAAAGAACAGGTGTTTATAAAATTTTATCAGAATATTGGAACAATGATAGAGTTCAAGATTCTATAAAAGTGAATGGAAATCTTTCTAAAATTGGAGAAGACTCATTATATACAGAGGTTGTTGGAGGCATAAACCAAAACTTTGCTAGAAAACTAAAAATGATTAATGTTGAGAATAAAATCAATATTAATTTAACTGAAGAAGAAGTTTCAAGGCTAGAAAAATACCCTTTAACCGTTTCTGTTAAAAAGGTAAATCACGCGCCAGATATTGCTGTTTTTCCTCATGTAGAAAAATTAAAATGGAGTCAAGATAATTTTGGACCTATTTATATTCCTAAAAAAGGTGCAACTGTAAAATTAGATTCAGAATCAATTCCTTTTTATGAACAAATTATTAAAAATTATGAAAATAATGATTTAGTAATTAACGGAAATAATATTTTTATAAATGGGCAAAAAGCAGATTCTTATACTTTTAAACAAGACTATTACTGGTTAATGGGAGATAATAGACACAACTCTTTAGATGCTCGTTATTGGGGATTTGTTCCTTTTGATCACGTTTTAGGAAAACCAGTAATGATTTGGTTTAGTTGGGATGCTAATGCGCCAAGTTTTACTGCTAAAATAAAATCTATAAGATGGGACAGAATGTTTACAACTGTACATGGAGATGGAGAACCTGTTTCTTACAGATATTTTGTTTTGGCTTTAATTGGTCTTTACATAGGTTATAGTTTTTATAAAGGAAAGAAAAAATCTAAAAAATAAGAATTAACATGTCTTTGTTTATTCCAACCTACTTCTCTCCTATTTCTCAATATTCAGAAATAGTAAAAGCAGATGAAATAGTTTTTGAAATGGAAGATAATTTTCAAAAACAAGGTTATAGAAATCGTTGTTATATTTATAATAGCAACGGTAAACAATTGTTAAGTATTCCTGTAAAACACCTTACAAAAGATAAAAGAAAAAAAACAAAAGACACTTTAGTAGAGAACAATTTCCCTTGGCAAGACCAGCATTTTAAATCACTACAAATTGCCTATAGGACATCACCTTTTTTTGAGTTTTACGAAGATGATCTTGTTCCTATTTTTGAAAAAAAATACAAATATCTTCAAGATATAAATATTGATACTTTTTTATTTTTAAAAGACGCTTTACAATTAGAAACAGATTTCTCTTTAACTAAAGAATATCAAGTTGAAACTACTGAAAAAGACTTTAGATTATTAGCAGAAATAAAACATCAGCCAGAAAAATTAGTTGAAAAATACATTCAAATGTTTGATGATAAACATGGATTTATCCCCAATTTATCAATTTTAGATTTATTATTTATGGAAGGCCCAAACACCATTAGTTACTTATAATTTTTTTTCTTAGTTTTATAAAAAACTTATTTATCATCTTAAAAGGATAACTTTAAAATGTATTATTCTATGAATAATCTAAAAGAATTTACAGCTAACTTTAAAAATATTCCACAAAAAAAAATTGATTTATTTTTAAGTTTAGCATCAAAAGAAAAATTTAAAAAAAATGACCTAATTGCTAAAATAGGTGAGAAAACCCACTATTTTTATATTATCGAATCTGGCATTATTAGATCTTTTTATACTGATGAAAAAGGAAAAGAATTTACTAGAACTATTTTTACAAAACAAAAAACAACAGGACCTTTAGCTACACTTATAACAGGAGAACCTAGTAAGTTAACATATGAATGTTTATCTGATTGTACTGTTTATAAAATAAATTATAATGAATTTGTTGCTCTAGCAAAAAAAGATATTTCAATGGCAAATTTATATAGTAAAATGTTAGAATTTATCTTTTTAGTTATGGAATCTAAAATATATGATTTATCTGCTTTAAATGCCACAGAAAGATATTATAAATTAAAAAAAGAAATACCAGATATAGATAATCTAATTCCACAATATCATATTGCATCCTATTTAAATGTTTCACCAGTTCAACTTAGTAGAATTAGAAAAGAAATGTATTCAAAATAGAATCTCTTAACATATGTAAACATTTATAAGATAATAAACTATTACTTTTGTCCTAATATTGTTTCCCCCAATAATATTACAGATTATATTAAAAGGCTTATCTTATTTTAAGAAAAGCCTTTTTATATGATTAAATTTACAATTCACTATTTCCTTCACTTTTTAGCACCTCTTTTAATTTCTTATTTCTTTTTTAGAGATAATTGGAAAAAAGTATATCTAATTTTTTTACTTTCTATGCTGGTAGATTTAGATCATTTATTGGCAAACCCAATATTTGAAAAAAATAGATGTAGTATTAATTTTCATCCATTACATTCATATATTGCAATAGCTATTTACTTTTTAGGGCTCTTCTTTAAAAAAACAAGAATTTTAGCAATTGCATTATTATTACACATGCTCACAGATTTTATAGATTGTTACTTATAAATCGTTTAAAAAGACCAGATATTTCTGTAGAGATATTCAATTTTATTATTAAAAAGAGGTAAATAACAGCAATTATTGCACTCTTTAAAATGATGTTTATAATTGGATCAATCGGAAAATTAAACACATTTATATTATGTATTGGAAAATCCCAAAAATTAAAAAGCAAGTATAAAACTGCAATTACTAAAACCATAATAAATGATTTATCAGTAAAAGGTGTCATTGAAAATTTCCTTTTTACAAAAAATATTTTACTTGTATTTGCAGAAAAAATTACAATTAAAGTTGCTAAAGCTAATCCGTCTGTTCCCATATCTAACTCATAATAAAAGAGTTTATTTAAAAAGTATACAGAAATAGCCATTATTAAACTATAAGGTAACGTAATTTTATAATATTTAGAATTATTAATAATTGCACCATTGTTTCCTAAAAAACCATTGTACAATTTTAGTAGAGAAATCATAAAAACCACCAAAGCTCCGCCAGCATATTGAACTGGTAATAAACGAAATAACTCATTAATATTTGCGTTAATTAACACAAAGAAAAAACCACTAATTATTAACAAATTAATAGAGCTTTTTTTATACAAAGACGCAACTTCTAAATGATTTTTTTCATTTAACGTTTTAGAAGTTAAAGGTTGTAAAATATTTAACATTGCTCTACTTGGCGCTTCTATAAAAGAACCAATAAAAACTGCTACCGTATAATAAGCAGCAGTTTCTAACGATTCTTTACCCGGAATCATAAATTTATCAATATCTAAAATAATTGCACCAGCACTTCCCGCCAAAATTATATAGAAAGAAAAACTCAAAACTTCTTTAAAATTATCTGGTCTTTGAAATGTGAATTTCGGTAAATACAATCTAAAAGCATAAAACATCATTAGTAACATTCTAATAAAATAAGCACCAGTTAAATAGTAAATAAATTCTGATTTTGTAATCCATTGAAAATAAACAGCAAATAACAAAATCATTACAGCAACTCTGTTATATAATTCCTTTAAAATATTTCCAAAAACAGTTTGAAAATTAACTTTTGCCCAAGCATAAAAAACTTCGAAATATGCACAAGCAAAAGCAACCAAATAAATTACAAAAGTGTACTCTTTTATAATCGGGTTTTTTACTGATAAATGATTGCTTATTTGTTCATAAAAAAGATCGCCAAAAAAACCTATAGGAATTGCAATTAATAAAGGTAAAAATAATACTGACGACAAAAATTTATCTTTATCAATCTTGGTAAAATAACTTGAGAAAAATTTTACAATTGTATGATGAATGCCAAGTGCAATTAAAGGCATTAATATATTGGAAGTAGCCAATAAGAAAGTAACTAAACCATAATATTCATCTTCTAAAAAACGAGTATATAAAACTAATGTATTTATACCACCAACGGCAAAACCTAAATAAATAAACAGGGTATTTTTAAAAGATTGTTTTATTACAATTCCCATGTATATTTTAAAGGTTTTTTATAATTTCTGATAAATTTTTAGTCAATTCTTTTCTATGATATTGTTCTATATTTATAGAATCTACTTGTAAATTTCCTAATTTATATTGTTGATACAACTTCGTTATTTCTGATGTTAATTTTATTTCATTTCTAAAGCCAACAACAACACCAGCATTTGTATTTTCTAAAATTTCTGATAAATCTCCATTTTCTGATCCCATTGCTAAAATAGGTCTTTTTGCTGTTAAATATTCAAATAATTTACCCGTTAAAATTCCTTCAGATTTTTCTACATCAGGAATTAGAAGTAATAACACCTGTGCTTTTTTCTGAAACTTAATAGCATCTATATGAGAAACATAACCACTAAAATTAGTGTTTTCTAATAAATTATTCGCTTCAATTTCTTGTCTTACATCTTCAGAAATATCACCAATAAAATTGAGTTCTAAATCATTTTTAAAATCGGTATTTTCTACACATAAATTCTTTAAAACTCTAAATAATAATTTAGGATTACTTTGTTTTGGCAACAAACCAATATAAGAAAAAGAGAATTTTTTATTTAATCTTACACTATTATTTCTTAATACTTCATCATCAAAACCATTGGTAATTACTTCTACTCTAGTTGCTTTTTTAGCAAAATCTTTCTTTAAAGAATTACTTACTGTTAAAATACAATCTGCATTTTTAAACACTGAAGCTTCTAATTTTAGATTTCTTTTTTTTGCAAAAGATAATTGTTTAAACTCGTTATTATAATACAAATCTGTCCAAGGATCTCTAAAATCTGCAATCCATTTAATTTTATTTTTTTGCTTTAATTTTTGAGCAATTAAATGCATACTATGTGGCGGCCCAGTAGAAATTATAACATCAACTTTGTTATCTTTTAGATACTTATTAAGATATTTTACCGAAGATTTCACCCAAAATACTTTAGGATCTGGAATAAAAAAATTGCCTCTTATAAATGATAATAAACCATTATTAACAGCATTAGAAACATCGCTTTTTTGCTGATTTTTCTTTTTCCAAAATAATAAATCTGTTGGTTCCCAAATTGGTTGTTTTAAAACTGTTACATTTTTAGGAATTTCATTAATTAATGAATTATCTTCTTTTGGATAATTAGCATTATCAACCGTATAAACAATAGGTTCAATGTCAAAATTTTGTAAATATTTTACAAATTTTAACCAACGCTGAACGCCACTTCCGCCTGCTGGAGGCCAATAATATGTAATAATTAATACTTTCAATTTAGAAGATTATCATATAAATGTAAGAGTTTTTTTGATGTTTGCTCCCAAGAAAATTCATTTCTAACAAAGTTTTTTCCATTTTCGCCTAATTCATTTCTTAGTTTTTCATCAGCATATAATTTTAAAACTTTATCAGTAAAATCTTCCACATTTTTTTCTTGATGTATTAAGCCAGAATTTGTTCTTTCAACCAGTTTTTTTTGAGCAATTGCATCACTTACCAATAATGATTTTGCTAAACTCATATATTGAAAAATTTTGTTTGCATACGCAACATCATGTTGTAAATTTCTGTGCAAAGGAGAAATACAAACGTCACTAGAAAATATATAAGATTGAAAAAGAGAAACGTTTTGCCATCCTTCAAAATCTACAAATTCTTGAATTTTTAAATCTTGAACTTGTTGTTTTAAAATAATATCTGTTGTGTTTTTACCAACAATAACGAGTTTTAAATTAGGTATTATATCTTTTAATTTTTCTACGGATGAAATTGCAGTTTGTAAGCCTCTTCGAATATGTGTATCTCCTAAATATAAAATTACAAACTTGTTTTTATATCTTTCAATAATAGATGTATCAATTGTATAATCTTCAAAAAAAGATTTTCTAATTGTATTTGGCACTAAAACAAGCTTATTTTTTGCTGATGGAATTCTAGTTTTTAACGTTTCTAAAAACTCAGGAGAAACAGAAATTACTTTATCTGCTTTTAAAATAAATTCTTCCTCTTTTTGTTTCCATTTTTTTGGTGATATAATATACTTTCCTGGAAATATTTGAAGATGAGGATACAATTTCATTACTTCTGGCATATTATCATGCAAATCTAAAACAATTGGTAAATTGTATTTTTTATTAGCATTAAAAACTGCTTGTGCAATTTTAATATCATGAATATGTAAAGCTTCAATTTTAGTATCTTTTATAAATTGGTAAATTTTACTTTGCATCAAAAAAGTATAAAAAGGAACAGTGTACGCCAAAGCAGAAAGTTTATATTCTAACTTATTAGATTTATACCTTCTTACTTCTATTCCGTTTATAATTTCTGACGATTTTTCATCAGCATATTTTAAACAAAAAAGAAAAACTTGATGCCCAGCATTTACCAATGAAACAGCTTCGTTTTCAACTCTTGGGTCTGGAGGAAAAGAAGCATCTAATATCATTCCTATTTTCATTTGATTTTATTTAAATGAAAATTAAAACTATTTAATGAATATTGAAGAAAGAATTTATGTAGTATTTTATTTTTCAAAAAATCTAATTTAGATAAAACGTAAATTTAATAAAAATCAGAAAGAATTAAAGTAGTAATCTTACAATTATAAGCAAAAAAAAAGAGATAATAAATTTATCCCTTTTTTTTCCTCTCTTAATGTACATAAGAAATAGCTTCCCCCAAAGCTTAGGCGAATATAGAATATAAAAAGGGTAAAAACTAACAGTATATTCGTCTTTTTATAAAAAGCACACCTTAAATATGATAAAAATTAACCATCTAAATTATAAATTCTAATTGTTTGTTTGTTTGTAAATATTTATTATACTTGTAATTAAGCTTATAATTAATTTAATAAATGGTAAAAAAGAAAAGTTTATTATTACTTCTACTTTTTTTATTTTCTGGACTTGTTTTTTCTCAAACTATAAAGGAAGATAATTTTAATATTAAAAAAATAATCGATTTTAAAGATATAAATAATGATAGTTTAATATACTATGCTAATAAGCTAAAGAGCTCTAAAAATTTATGCAATTATTATCACGCATTAAATACAGAAGCAACTGCTTTTTATCAAAAAGGAAATTTAAAAAAAGCAGAAGTTAACGTTTTAAGAATTTTAGATAGTCTAGAAAACAAAGAAGAAATTTGCTTTATAAAAAATAAAAATACAGCCTTAAATAGACTTTTTTGGATTTATAAAAATCAAAATAAATTTCAAGAAGCTTTTAATGTAATTATTAAAAGAAGAAAAGTTCTTAATAGCTTACCTATAAAAGATAATTACTTTAACGTTAACAATATTTCATTAGATAAAAGCTTAGCAACAATAAAAAAAATATTAGGTTTACACGAAGAAGCTAGAACGATATTAAAAGAAATGCTTCCAAAACTCCCTTCTATTTACAAAGGTTTTAATGAGAATGATTATACTTTAAAACTAAATATTTCATCAACTTTAAATACAATAGGAGAATCTTATTTAGAATCTAATAAAGAAAATACTAAAAATTATTTAGATTCTGCAAGTGTTTATTTTAAAAAGGCTTTTGAAGTTGCAAAAACATTTAATCCACCTCATAAAAACTCAGAGGTACTATACCAATTAAGAATAGCAGAAATTTTAATAGCTAAAGAAGATTTTAAAGAAGCTTTAAAAATTATTCAAAAAAACGATATTATACATAAAGAATTTAGAGTTAATCAACTCATAAACTCATTAAAAGCAATCTGTTTTTATCAGCTTAAAGACAATGATTCTACTCTTTATTATAGCAAACAGTTTTTAAAAGAACATTCTAAGAAATCGATTGTTAAAAAAAGTGTAATTTCTATTTATGATATTTTAGCAAATCAATATTATAAAAACAAACAAATAGATAGTGCGTATAAATATTCTGAATTAACTATTGCCGAATTAAAAGTTTTAAATGAAAATAAAAACGAAGCTAACAAATCTCATTATTTATACGACTATAAAAATGCACAAGAATTAAACAAATTAATACTAAAAAAAGGTAAAAAAACCAATAACTACTATATTATAATATTACTTATTATTATTCTATTAGGAATTTTTACCGTGTATTTTCTGTTAAAAAGAAACAAAAAAACATCAAAAGACCTCACAGAAATTAAAACAGAAATTAATGAAAAACCTTTACCCCAAAAAAAGGAATATAATATTGATGAAAAATTAGAGAAAACTCTTTTAAATGGAATAAATGAGCTAGAAAAAAACAAAGATTTTCTAGATCCAAACTTTAGTATTAATGGGCTTGCAAAAAAATTAAACACAAATACTTCTTATTTATCTTACATTATAAATAAAGAATCTAATCAATCTTTTAAACAATATATAACAGAATTAAGGATAGAGTATTTAATCAAAAGATTGATCGAAGAAAAAAAGTTTAGAAATTACACAATTAAATCTCTAGCAGAAGAAATTGGTTATACAAATGCTTCTGCTTTTACAAGAGCTTTTAAAAAATATAAAGGAATAACACCTTCTGATTTTATTAAATCTTTAAAAGAAAATTAATTATTTCTTTTTCTTTTTATCATAAAAAAACCATCCAACAGAAACAAGAATTAAAATTGCATAAGAAGATAAAGAGATTAGACCTCCTTGCTGAATTACTTTTGGTTCAAATTTGAATTCTATTTTATGTTCTCCCGCAGGAATTTTCATTCCTCTTAAAACATAATTTACTCTAAAGTGAGGAGTTAATTTACCATCTACATAAGCATTCCAACCATCTTTATAATAAATTTCAGAAAAAACGGCAAACTGCTCTTTTGCTGTTTTTGATTGATAAATTAAATCTGTAACATCATATTTTACTAAACTAATAATTGCAGTTGAATCTTTCTCAAAATTAAAACTAATATTTTCTGATAAATTACTTTTATCTAAAACAGCAGTAAATTTAGTGTTTAAAGAATCTAATAATTGCATTTCTTCATTAGCAGAATTAACTACTTTTACATTTTCTACAAACCAAACATTGCCATTTATATCTGGATTTTGTTGTGCTTGTTTTTCATTATTATTATCAGCAATAATAAAATATTTGGTATTTAACATGTTTAAAACTTGCATGTTGTTTTTAGCTATCTGATAATCAAACAATTCTTGATAACGTCCCATTTTTGCAGCATGATAACCACCAATTGATTGATGAAAATAAGAAGTTGAACCATCTTGCATTGGATCTGTTGTAAAATTAGCAACTCTAAAATGCGATTTATCTTGCAAAATTAATTTATCTGCATTAGAAGCTGTAAAAGGTTTTTCTACTTTTCTTGATGAGATAAAATCAGTAGCATTTACATATTTTTTATCCACAGAAATTAAATCTAACAATAAAAAAACGGCCAAAGCCAAAATTGTAAACTTCTGTTTGATTTTGTTTTTTAGAGAAAACTTTAAAATAATTGCTGCTATTAAAACCAACGCTAAAGAACGTAAAGTATCTTTTAATAACATTGCTTTTCTATCTGCAATTACAGCATCTATTAAACCTGATAAATCTTTATAATTGCTATCTCTTAAACCTTCAAAAGTTGAGAAAACATGTGCTAAAATAAAACCAAAAACAATTAAACCAGCAAAAACTACAACTGCTTTTTTAAGTGCTCTCCTTTTCTTTTTTCTTGAAACATTAGAAGAAAAGAATTCTTTTAAAGCCAAAATCCCAAGAATTGGCACACATAATTCTGCAATAACTTGAATAGAAGAAACTGCTCTAAATTTATTATACAACGGTATATAATCTATAAAAAAATTAGTTAATCCTTCAAAATTTCTACCCCAACTTAATAAAATTGAAAATACTGTTGCAGCAACTAACCATTGTTTTAATTTTCCTTTCACTAAGAAAATCCCTAAGAAAAAAAGAAAGAAAATTACCGCTCCAATATAAGCTGGCGCTTCTACAATTGTTTGATCTCCCCAGTAAGTAAGTACTTGTTCTGAGTAATCATCAGCAACTTTTTTACCTGCTTGTTTTTCTATTAATTTATAAAAATTAGAATTTTTATTTAATTTTTCTACAGTTCCGCCACCCATAAAACGTGGAATAAACAAATTAAAAGTTTCTAATTTTGCATAACTAAATTGCGTAATATATTCTTTATCTAAACCTTTTGTAGCTTCTTTTTTAGTTCCGTCTACATTTATTGTTAATTCAGATTTTCCTCTAGTACTAAAATCTGCATATTCTTTCATCGCCATTAATCTAGGCGAATTTGCTCCAATACCTAAACAAACTGCTGCAATAATAACTGCTGCCTGCTTTAAAAAAGTTGTAAGTTTTTTTTCTTTAATTGCATTTATGAGTTCTACAATTCCTAAAATTATTAAACAAAAACTTAAATAATAAGTCATTTGTATATGGTTTGTATAAATTTCTAACGCCATCGCTACACCCGTTACTAAAAAACCTAATACATATTTTTTCTGAAAAACCCATAAAACTCCAGCCAAAACTAAAGGCATGTAAGCAATTGCATGTGCTTTTGCATTATGACCTGGAATAAAAATAATAATTAAATAGGTAGAAAACCCAAAGGAAAGAGCTCCTAAAATAGCCAACCTCCATTTTACTTTTAAGGCCAACATCAACACAAAAAAACTTAAAAAATACAAAAATGTATAATCAGCAGGTCTTGGCAAAAACCGTAATAATTTATCTATAGATCTAACAAAATCATAAGGATAATACGCACTTATTTGATACGCTGGCATTCCACTAAAGGAAGCTCCTGTCCAATAAGGTTCTGTATTATTATCAGCTCTAAAATCGTTAATTTCCTTAACCATTCCTTGAAACTGAGTAATATCTGATTGTGCTATTTTTTGTCCTTTTAAAACAGGATAAAAATAAACTAAAGATGCTATAATAAATATTACTACAGCAACAATATAAGGTAAAAATTTCTTTGCCTTCAAATTTTTTAAAATTTTAATTTTAAGAATAAAATGTATTGTTTTCTAAAAAGAAACCAATTAGTTAAATATACTAAATACTTTAATGAGATTAATCTATTTCTTCAAAATCTACGTATTCGCCAACAGAGCTTTTTCCTTGTTGATCTTTTCTCGGTGTTTTATCTATTATTGTTTCACCTTCTTTTACAGAACCATTAGGTTGCTGATTACCAAATTGTTGCTCAGCTTTTTTTTGTATAGTTTCTGCCGCCTTTTTCATTAAAAAAGGAGCGAGTAAACGTGCTAAAAATTTAAAAGCATAATAAAATACTAATATATAAAGGATAGTCTTTAGTAAACCCATTTTAAAATATTTGTTAAAAAATCTATCAAAAATAATAATTTGATAACAATTGTAACGTTAACAAACTATAAAACTTTAAGAAAAGTAAAAAAGTATACATTACTTTTAAAAACAGCATTTTTGTTCTATGTTTGTTTAACGAATTAAATTCTTATTTAAAATCTCTTTTTTTGACTAATGAAAAACCGTAAATTAAAACTCTTTTCTTTATTATTTCTACTTGGTTTTTGTTCTATTTATGGTCAATATACAGAGGTTATAAATAGTAATAAACCTGGTTTTTCAGAAAGCCCTTATAGTGTTGGTAAAGGTGTTTATCAATTTGAAAGTAATTTATTTTTAAGAAACAACAATATTGAACCAACTTTTTCTGTACCTAATTCTTTTGGTTTTGATATGCTTTTTAGAACTAGTCTTTTTTTTGAAAAGTTAGAACTAAATACACATGTTAGTTATCAAAAAGACAAAATTGTACCCAACGATATTTCTATTCCTGATTATTCTACTTCTGGTTTTCGAGAATTTACAATTGGTGCTAAATATTTAATTTTTCAACAAGAGTATAAAGATAAAAGCAAAGAAATAAGAAGTTGGAAAAGAAAGCATGCTTTTGATATAAATAGATTAACACCTTCTATTGCAATTTATGTAGGTATAAATACTGATTTTATAAACGATATTTATAAAATGGGAAGTATTTCTTCTAAAATAGGTTTACTATTTCAGCAAGACTTAAGTACTGATTTTAATTTAGTTTCAAATTTTTATTATGATAAAATTGGAACAGAATTTTTTGATTATTCTTTTATAATTACAGCTACTTACACATTTGGCAATCGATGGTCTACGTTTTTCGAAAATCAAACAGAGTTTCAAGAACATCAAAATACAACAAATTTCGGAACAGGTTTAGCCTTTTTGTATAACAAAAATTTACAAATAAATAGCTCTGCAAGATATTATCTAGATGGCAGAGAACAAGGTTTTTATGCTGCTTTTGGGGTTTCTTATAGAATTGATAAACATAAAGATTCTTTCAAAGAAAAAAACAATAGTAGAACTAAAGTTGGCAATACACCTATTTCTAGTTACAATAAGAAAGAAAAGGGCTTTTTTAGTAGAATTTTTGGTATTTTTGCTAAAAAGAAAACTACAAGAAAACGACCTAAAAGAAAAAGGAATAATTAATTCCCCTAATAATTATGATAACCTTAAAACAAGTTACTAACAACCTAGAAATGAAACGTTTTGTATTGTTTCCTTTCAATCTTTATAGAAAAAACAAATTTTGGGTTCCACCAATAATTAAAGAAGAAGTAGATAATTTTAACCCTAAAAAAAATCCTGTTTTTAAAAATGCTGATGCACAGTTCTTTTTAGCTTACAAAAACAAGAAAATTGTTGGAAGAGTTGCTGCAATTATAAACTGGTCTGAAGTAAATAACCAAAATATAAAAAAAATTCGTTTTGGATGGTTTGATATGATTGATGACCTTGAAGTTAGTAAAACATTATTAGACAAAGTAAGAGAAATTGGTCGCCACAATAACCTTGAATTTATGGAAGGCCCTGTAGGTTTTAACAATTTAGATAAAACAGGTGTTTTAGTTGAAGGTTTTGACCAATTAGGCACAATGATTACTTGGTATAATCATCCTTATTATAAAGATCATTTAGAGCAATTAGGTTTTGTAAAAGAAAAAGAATATCTAGAAAATAAGTTTAAATTTCAAAATGTAGATGCAGCTTATTACAATAGAGTAAGTAAAATTTTAAAATCTCGTTTTAAATTAAAAGCATTAGACTTTAAAAAAACTAAAGATATATTACCGTTGGTAGATGAAATGTTTGATGTTTTTGACAAAACCTACTCTAAACTCTCTACATATGTACCAATTTCTCAAGAGCAAATAACTTATTTTAAGAAAAAATATATCACTTTCATCAATCCAGAATATATAAAATTTGTGATGGATGAAAATGATAAATTAATTGCGTTTGCAATTGTAATGCCTTCTTTTTCAACAGCATTACAAAAAGCCAGAGGAAAACTATTTCCTTTAGGAGTATTAAGAATGCTAAAAGCTAAAAGACAAGCAAAAGACGTTACTTTTTATTTAATTGGTGTTCATCCAGATTATCAAAACAAAGGCGTTACTGCTATTATTTTTGATCAATACACAAAAACTTTCACTAAAAAAGGAATTGTAAATTGCATTAGAACTCCAGAACTAGAAGATAATGAAGCTATAAAAAAGATTTGGGCAGATTTTAATCCTGTAACTCATAAAAGAAGAAGAACATACAGAAAAAATATTTCTTAGTTTAATTGATTTATTTTTTGATATTAAAACCTCACTTTGAACTTTAAACATAGAACTTACAAGTATGCAACTTTTTTACAATGCTGATATTACTAAAAATACCACACAATTAACTTTTGATAAAATTGAAAGTAAACATATTGTGCGGGTTTTAAGAAAAAAAGAAAGTGACATTTTACATATTACAAATGGATTAGGTTTTTTGTTCGAAGCCAAAATTACAGTTGCAAGTGATAAAAAATGTATTGCAGAAATTATTTCTGTTGAAGAAAAACCAAAACCTTGGCAATACTATTTGCACATCGCAATTGCACCAACAAAGTTAAACGACAGAATGGAATGGTTTTTAGAAAAAGCCACAGAAATTGGTATTGATGAAATTACACCAATTATTTGCAATAATTCTGAAAGAAGAATTGTAAAACTTGAGCGATTTGAAAAAATAATTCAATCTGCTATGAAACAATCTTTGAAGTTTACGCTCCCCCAAATTAATAAACCTGTAAAATTTAATGATTTTATAAACCAAGATTTTGAGGGAACACTTTGTATTGCACATTGTGAAGATCAAGAGAAGAACTTATTAAAATCAGTTGTAAATCCATCAGAAAAAACAACTATTTTGATTGGTCCAGAAGGCGATTTTTCTATTCAAGAAATTACAAAAGCTTTAGAAAAAAATTGGATTCCAATTTCTTTAGGAGAAAGTAGATTAAGAACAGAAACTGCTGGTTTAGTTGCTGTACAAAACGTGTCTTTTATCAATCAATAAAATCATTTTTACTATCTTGCTTCAAATTCATTTCAATTATATTTATGAAGCAGTTTTTATTCTTATTAGTATTTTCAATCTTTCTTACTACAAACGCTCAAGACGTTGCTATTTTAAAATACAATGGTGGTGGAGATTGGTATGCAAACCCAACTGCTATTCCTAATTTGGTTGCCTTTGCAAATGCGAATATAAAAACCAATATTTCTAAAAATCCACAAACAGTTAGTGCAGAAAGCGAAGATATTTTTAGCTTTCCAATTGTGTTTATGACAGGTCATGGAAATGTTTTATTTTCTGATGAAGAAGCTACAAACCTAAAAAATTATTTAATTTCTGGCGGATTTTTACATATTTCTGATAATTATGGTTTAGATAAATATATAAGACCTGAACTTAAAAAAATATTTCCAGCATTAGAATTACAAGAAATCCCAAGCAATCATCCTATTTATAATCAGACTTTTAAATTTCCAGAAGGAATACCCAAAATTCACGAACATGATAAAAAACCAGCACAAGGTTTTGGTTTATTTTATGAAGGTAGATTACTTATTTTTTATGATTATGAAACAGATTTAAGTGATGGTTGGGAAGATGAAATTATTCATAATAACCCTAAAGAAGTGCGAGAAAAAGCCTTAAAAATGGGCTCAAATATTATTGAATATGCTTTTAAAAATTAAATTCTGATGAATTCACGTAATTAAATTAATATCTAAATGTCTGGTCGAGCGCAGTCGAGACCTAAATAATTAACCTCTCGTCTGTGCTTGAGATATTTGTAAACTAAAACAACATGCAAAACGAAATTGATATAGATTCCATAAAAATAAATTTTGATAGTAGCGGTTTATGGGTTTTAAATATTGCCATTGCAATTATAATGTTTGGTGTTGCTTTAGGTATTACTATTGATGATTTTAAACGATTATTAAAAAATCCTAAAATATTAATGGTTGGCGTTTTATCGCAATTTATTCTGTTGCCAGCTTTTACTTTTTTGGCAATTTTAATTATTAAACCTCACCCAAGTTTTGCTTTAGGAATGATGATGATTGCAGCTTGTCCTGGAGGAAATGTGTCTAACTTTTTTAGTAAAATGGCTGGAGGAAATGCAGCACTTTCTGTAAGTCTAACTGCTTTTGCAACGTTAATCTGTATTTTTATGACGCCTTTTAATTTACAGTTTTGGGGAAGTCTTTATGAACCAACAAACGAAATTTTAAAAACAGTTTCTTTAAATCCTTTTGATTTATTTAAACTGGTTTCTTTAATATTAGGAATTCCGTTAATTTTAGGAATGCTCATTAAACATTATCATGCTGAGATGGCAGATAAAATAGAAAAAGTTTTAAAACCATTATCAATGCTGGTTTTTATCATCTTAATTTTTGTTGCATTTTCACAAAATTTAGATGTTTTTATGAATCATATTCACCATGTTTTATTTTTAGTTATTTTTCATAATATTTTTGCATTTATTCTTGGTTATTTCACCGCTAAAAGCTTTGGACTAAATAAACAAGATTGCAAAACAATTTCTATGGAAACAGGAATACAAAATGGCGGTTTAGGTTTACTTTTAATCTTTGGTTTTTTTGGTGGTTTAGGCGGAATGGCTTTATTAGCTGCCTTTTGGGGAATTTGGGATGTGTTTTCTGGAATGATTTTGGCAACGTATTGGGGAAGAAAAGCGAAATTATAAAGGTATGTTGCAAAAAATTTGGTATCACTTTTTTAGACTTTTAGTAAAAACAGGAGTATTTTTTTACAGCAAAAAAATACGAGTTTCTGGTGCTAAAAATATTCCTAAAAAAGGTGCCGTTTTGTTTTGTGCAAATCACCCAGATGGTTTACTTGACCCTTTAATGATTACCACAAATTGCCCAAGAGTAAGTCATTATTTAGTAAGAGCTGCTGCTTTTAACAATCCTCTTATCAAAAAGTTTTTAGAAAGTTTAAACCTAATGCCAATTTACAGAATTAGAGACGGCATTAGTGAAGTTGGAAAAAATAAAGAAATTTTTGAAAACTGTTTTGAGCTTTTTAAAAAAGGCGAAACTTTATTAATTTATCCTGAAGCTAGCCACAATAGAAAACGAACAATTAGACCTTTAAGCAAAGGATTTACAAGAATTGTTTTTGGCGCTTTAGATAAATATCCTGATTTAAAAATTACAATTATTCCTGTAGGATTAACGTATCAAAATGCTTCTTTTTATCCTTCGAAAGTGGCTATAAATTATGGAAAACCAATTGCTGTTGATGAATTCTATACTATAAATGAGCTCAATGTATCTATCAATAGTTTAAAAAATGAAGTTAGTAATCAGTTAAAAAAACTGAGTGTTCATATTACTGATGATGAAAATTACGATTCAACATTAACTCAACTTAACAATCTAAATGTAGATTTTACGAATGTTGATTTCGTAAACAAAATGATTGCTAAAAATAGTTTTACTGATAAAAATAAAAGACGAACAAACTTCCTAAAACCGCTATATTACATTATTCTTTTAAACAGTATTTTTCCTGTCTTGATTTGGAAAAAAATTGTTAAAAAAATTGATGAAGCTGAATTTATAGATACTTTTAGATTTGCTATAAACTTAGTTCTTTTCCCTGTTTTTTATGGTTTACAAACTTGGATTATTTGGTTGTTTTTCAATTGGAAAATTGCAATTTCTTATTTACTAATTTCTCTTTTATTAATTTTAGTGTATTCTAAGTTTTCGCCAACAAATACTGAAAATGAGGAGTATTTAACAAAGCTGGCAAAAAGACTTAGCCCAGATTGAAACGGCATCCTTTTTTGAGGTACGAAAAAAAGATATAGTGGAAAGCTGGAAATAGCTTCTAATCTAAAATTGCATCTTGAATTGTTTGCTGAATTTTTGTACGAATATTACTTCTTATCAAACCTCTATTATTTGCGTGTGGATACACTCTATTTGACAGAAAAACATAGACAATTCCGCTTTTTGGATCTGCCCAAGTATACGTACCAGTAAAACCAGAATGCCCAAAACTTTCATCGGAAACACAACCACAAGTTGCTTTTACTTTTGGATCTAATTCTGGTTTATCAAAACCTAAACCTCTACGTACTTTTTCATCAGAATAATAACGATGATTAAACTTATCAACCGTTTCTTCTTTTAAATAACGTCTGCCGCCATAAAAGCCTTTTTGTAAATACATTTGCATAATTTTTGCAACATCATTTGCATTTGCAAACAAACCTGCATGACCGCCAACTCCACCCATCATTGCAGCTCCCATATCGTGCACATAACCATGTACTAATTGATTTCTGTAATAATCGTCTATTTCTGTTGGTATAATTTCTGATTTATTAAATTTTTCAAGAGGTAAATACGTCATTCTATCTGCGCCTAAAGATTTGTAAAACCCTTCATCAACCAATTTATTTAAAGGTTTATGATACGCAGTTTCTAATGCTTCTTTAAAAATATAATACCCAAGATCGCTATATTTATATCCTTTTTTAGTTCTTTGATCTGCATCTTTAATATACTTGTAAATACTATCTTTATAAAACTTATTTATAAATAAATGATCTGCAACTTTTACGTCGTAATTTGTAGATTTTACATTTCTATAAAATATTGGTAAATTTTTATGTGTTGAGCTGTCTTGCGTTTCTTTATAAAAAGGAATCCAAGCTTTTAAATTACCATAATGTGAAAGAATTTCCATTACAGAAACTGCCGATTTATTAGAGTTTTTAAAACTTGGTAAAATATCTTTTACGCTAGCTGATAGAGGAATTACGTCCTCTTCTTCTGCTTTCATAATTAAAGGTAAAGAAGCTAAAATTTTGGTTAATGAAGCTAAATCATACACATCAGAATTTTTGACTTTTAATGATTTTTCATCAGTATGATGTCCGTAGCTTTTTTGAAAAACTACTTTACCATTTCTGGCTACCAAAACTTGAAATCCTGGCGCCATTTTATCTTTTAAAATAGTATCTGCAAATTTGTCTATCAAAGCTAATTTTTTTGATGATAAATTTGCCTCTTCAGGAATCGTATATTCAAACCTTCCCAAACTATACGTTTGTAAACCAGCACCTAATTTAAATTCATCACCAATTGAAACTGGTAATTTTCCTTTTGCTTCAAATGCTCCAAAAATTAGTTGTGCAGACAATTCTTGTGCTATTTTACTATTCTGATAAGAAACGATTACACTTCTTATATTTTTAAAAGTTTTAATTTGTAATAAACTATACGGACTTGTAAAAACATCTAAAATAACATTCTTTTCTCTAGCAATTTCTTGTAACCAAACCAACTCTTTTTGAGTAAACTTATAACTTTTCCAAGGATGTAAATTAGATTTATGAAAACCTACAATTACATGGCTATAAGGTTTTAATTTTAGCATTAAAGCATCTAAGTTTTTATCAGAAATTTCATCAATTTTTGTGTAATTTTTAAGCATTTCTAAAAAATATTCTCCAGAATCATCTCCTAAATTTACATACGCTATTTTCTTATCTTCTAAATTTGAAAAAGGAATATTCTGTTTAGAATCTTTTAAAATAGTCAATGAATTTTTTACCAATTTTCTGTGTAACAATTCATCTTCAACTGTATTTAAATCTTCTTGTAAATTTTCTAAAACTACAGGTTTATACTTATTTAAACCCATCCAATATTTAGCTTTTAAAATTTTACGAACAGAAAAATCTAATCGCTCTAAACTCAATGTTTTTAATGCAATCGCTTTTTTAATCAAGTCTGTTGTTGCTGGCACATTTTGCGGAATTAACAATAAGTCATTTCCTGCTTGAATTGCTGCTAAATCTATCTCTGCAGAAGTTGCATAATTGGCAGCACCTTTCATATTTAAGCCATCCGTAATAATTAAACCATTAAAACCTAATTCTTGTTTTAATAAATTTGTAACCACATTTTTAGATAATGAAGTTGGCAAAGCGGCGTTCGGTTCTAAACTTGGTATACTTAAATGCGCCGTCATTACACTCCCAATTCCTGCATCAAAAATCTTTCTATAAGGATATAATTCAATAGAATCTAAACGTGCTTTATCAAAATTTAAAACTGGCAATGTATGATGAGAATCCGTAGCTGTATCGCCATGACCTGGAAAATGTTTTGCATTTGCCATCACGCCGTATTTTTGCATTCCTTGTGTAAAAGCAATTGCTTTTTGCGTTACATTTTCTTTACTTTCGCCAAAAGAACGATTACCAATAATAGGATTATCAGGATTTGTATTAATATCTACAACAGGAGCAAAATTAATATGAATTCCCAATCGTTTACAATGTTTTCCTAAATGTTCTCCAAATTCTTTAATTAAAGAATCGTCTTGAATTGCCCCTAAAGTCATATTCCAAGGAAAACGATATGTATTTTGCAAACGCATATCCAAACCCCATTCGCCATCAAAACCAATCATTAAAGGAAGCTTAGAAACTGCTTGATATTTGTTATTTAATGCTGCTTGTTTTTCTGGAGTTCCTTGCATAAAAATTAAATTACCAACATGATATTTTGTAATCATTTCAGTAATAAAATCTTCATGTTTTTTATCTAAATTAGAATACGCTTGCACCATAAATAACTGACCAATTTTTTCGTCAATCGTCATATTATTTATAATAGAATCTACCCAAATTTCTTGGGCTTCAAAATCTTTGGTTCTTAAAGGATCTACCGTTTGAGCAGATAAATTAAACACAAGACTTACTAAAAAGATAAGTATGAACTCTTTTTTCATTTTTTATTATAACTATTTTTTTGGGCGTTTTAACAGGCTTTCCATTGTATCTTTTTTTCGTACCTCAAAAAAGGATGCCATTTCAATCCTTAACGCAGCTTATTTGTTAACTTATTTTTGTAATCTAAAAACAATTTTTATACCAAAAATCGTTTGTGCCAACTTTGATTTGCAGGAATTTCCCAATTGTTTTCAAAGTCTTCTTTAGTATTTACCATGTTATTAAAAACAATGGTTTCTGAAGTTATTTTTTGCTCTTTTGCAAACTTTTGAAAATCGGTTAATTTTAATAAATTTATATTGTCGCCATCTTTATAAGTAACGTTCATTTTATTCATTAAATCTAACTGAAATTCGTTTTCTAATTGCTGTACAAAACGCACAGAACTATCAATAGAACAGCCAGAAACATTGTTAAAACTTTCATCAACAGCCAACACTAAAAACTGATTGTATTTAATAGTAAATGAGCCTTTTAAATCATCTCCATGTCTAGTCCAAGAATTGATAAATTCTTCTGCTTTTGCTGATATAATTTCAATTTCTTTTTGATTAAATTCTCTTTCAGATTGGTAAATCCAAACACGAGAATTGTTTGGTAAATTTTTATATTCTGTAAACATTTTTTTACACTTTTAGATTGATAGATTGATAGATTCTTAGATTTCTTGCCTTGTTAACTTTTGACAATAGACTTTAGACTTTAGACTTCAAAAAACCTATCGTAAATTAAACTTCTGCTGTAAAGCTTGTAATTTTTCAGCATCAGACATGGTGTCTTTTGGCGCAGACATTCTTACTTTTATTTCTCTTAATACCTTTTTTGTGTATAACGGAAAATCGGCATTCTGAATCCAATTATTATAACCTGGGTTTTCTTTAAACACTTCTTCTACTGTTCTTCCTTTGTATTTTCCGAAAGAAAAAATTTCTTGTTTGTCATCATTCATCAGAATAAAACCAGCAAAATCTGCTCTTTCCCCGTGAGTTGAATATTCACTTAACGTATCAACAGAATTCCCAATATCTCCATATTTATCAACTTGTGCTAACAAAATTTCATAGGTTGCATTCGTGTCTGCTTCTGCTCCATGAGCGCCTTCTAATTCTTTTCCGCAATAAAATTGATATCCTGCACTTAACGTTCTTTGCTCTTTTTTATGAAAAATAACTTGTACATCAATTGCTTTTCTGTTTTTCATATCAAAGTCAATTCCTGCGCGCATTAATTCTTCTGCCAATAAAGGAATATCAAAACGATTTGAATTAAAACCTGCTAAATCAGCATCGCCAATCAGTTCATTTACTTTGTTGGCTAACTCTTTAAAAGTAGGTTCTGAAGCTACTTTTTCGTTTGTAATTCCGTGAATTTCAGATGATTCTTTCGGAATTTCCATTTCTGGATTTACCAACCAAGTTTTACTTTCTTTATTTCCGTTCGGAAACACTTTTAAAATTGATATTTCTACAATTTTATCAGTTGCAATATTTATACCCGTTGTTTCTAAATCGAAAAATACTATTGGTTTTGTTAAGTTTAAGTTCATTATGCTAGTTCTTAATGTTTTTAAAGTTTTAATATTTTTAAAGTTACAATTCTGTTTCCAAAACTTTATAACTTTTAAACTTTCTACTTTAAAACTATTATTTATTCTTTATTCAATTGTGCTTTAAAATCGTCTAATTGTGCTACTAATTTATCAGACAAAGTTGGTTCTTTAAAATTATATTTCTCTAATTCTTTTACTAAAATTTTAGCTAAAATAATTCTTGCAGAATCTTTATCATCCGCAGGAATTACAAACCAAGGAGCATTTTCTTTGGATGTTCTATTCAATAAATCTTCATAACAAAATTGATATTTATCCCACAATTTTCGTTCTTTCAAGTCATCCGCAGAAAATTTCCAATTTTTATCAGGAAGTTCTAATCTTCTTAACAATCTATTTTTTTGCTCTTCTTTTGATAAATTTAAAAAGAATTTTAAAATGATCGTTCCGTTTTTAGCCAAATGATTTTCAAAATCATTAATTCTATCCATTCTATTATGATAAAATTCATCATTTAAATCGTCTAAACTATTTACAGTTGGTATATTTTCTCCAAAAACATATGCTGGATGCACTCTTGTAACCAACACGTTTTCATAATGTGTTCTGTTAAAAACGCCCATTTTTCCTTTTGCCGGCAACGCAATATAATGTCTCCACAAAAAATCGTGTTTTAGCTCTAATTCCGTTGGTACTTTAAAACTATGAACTACAACTCCACGTGCATTTACATCTTTAAAAACCTCTCTAATTAAGCTATCTTTACCAGAAGTATCCATGCCTTGCAAACAAATTAGCGCACTATATTTACCTTCTGCATACATTGCATCTTGTAATTTGCTTAACTTTTTTCTACTTTTTTTAAGGTCTTTTTTTGCGTCTTTCACAACTACTTTTGTAGAAGAATCTTTAAGTGAAATAGCTTCAATAACTTTATATTTGTCTAAACTCATCATCAATCTAATTAAAGTTTAAAGGTAAAAAAAATAGTCTGGTTTCTATGGGTTTTAGCCAAGCATTTATAAGTTAAAGTAATAAATTTATCATAATTTTTAAAATTCTGTAAATCCATTTTTAGCAATAAAATTTCTTAATTTTGCTATATAATAATTAAATAATGCCAAAAAAAGGAAAAGCAAAAAACACTTTAAACAAAGCGAAGCACACAAAGTTAATGAATCAAAAAATTAACAAAGTAAAGCTAGAAAAACAACGAACTAAAGACCGTTTAAAAGCGCTTATAAAAAAAGTAAACGAGCAAAAGAACGAACAAAAAAGTGATGAACTTTAAATATTATTTAGGTGTAATTATTTCCATTCCGCTTTTACCTTTCATGTATTTTCAAGGTAAAAATATCAGAAAAAAAGTACCAAAACTTCCTGAAGCTAAAGAACCAAAAGGTTTTGTAAATGGTGGTTTTAATAAAACCATAAATATTCTTTCTATTGGTGAAAGTACTATTGCTGGAGTTGGTATTGATTTTCATAAAACCGGATTTACAGGAACTTTAGCAAATACACTTTCTACTGAATTAAAAAGCAATATAAATTGGCGCGTTTATGCAAGAAGTGGTTACACAGTAAAACAAGTTTGTGAAAAAATTATTCCTAAAATTAAAGAAACTTCTACAGACATTATAGTTGTTGGAATGGGTGGAAATGATGCATTTACATTAAACTCTCCAAAAAAATGGATTTCTGATATCAATAATTTAATTGATTTATTGCAGCATAAATATCCGAATACGCCTATATTTTTCACAAACATGCCACCAATAAAAGAGTTTCCTGCTTTTACAAAAACTATAAAATTTGTGATTGGAAATCTCGTAGAAATATTAGGCAAAGAGTTGAAGAATAGCATCCAACATAAAGAAAATGTATTTTATTATGATGAAATTATTACCCTAAAAGATTGGAGTAAAAAACATTCTTTATCTAACAGTGATTCTACAATTTATTTTAGTGATGGTGTTCATCCATCAAAATTAACATATCAAATTTGGGGAAAAGAAATAGGCGAATTTATATTGAAAAAATATCCGAAGTCTTTTTAAAAAACAAAAATCCCGAGCATAAACTCAGGATTTTTATTTTAATATTATAGAAAATTATTTATCTATAGAACCTAAAACACGTTTCATAAAAGCATTTAAAGCTTCTTTTTTAGGTGTACCTTCTTTAATCATCTTATCAACTTCTAAAGCGCCATACATATTAGAAATTAACTCGCCAATAACATCTAATTCTTCATCTTTTAAAGACGGAACTTCTGTTAATGCTTCTAGAGTTTCAATGGTTTCTAAAAGATAATCTTGATCATTTTCTTCAATAAAAGAAGTTAAATGTTTTATTACAGGTAGTTTCATAATTAAATAACTTCTTTTACTAAATCTAATAAAACATCAAACTTATTCGTTTGAGTTTGATTTACTAATTTACCATCAACAAATGTTGCAAATGTTGGTAAATTACTAACATCAGCTAATTTTCTACTTTCAGGAAATTTCTCTGCATCTGCAATAACAAAAGAAACCTCTTCATTTTCTGAAGCCAATTTTTTAAATTTTGGTTTCATAATTCTACAGTTTCCACACCAAGTTGCAGAATACTGAACTACAACTTTATTGTTATCAGAAATTATTTCTGATAAATTATCTTGACTTAATTCTTGTAACATAATACTGTAATTTATGTCATTGCGAATGAAATGAAGCAATCTCTAATTTTATTAAAAAGATTACTTCACTATCGCTCTTAATGACTATTTCTAATTAGTGAGAAGCTAAATAAGCTGCTGTTCCTTTTGCATCTGGAGACATTGCATCTTTACCTTCTTCCCAGTTTGCAGGACAAACTTCTCCATGAGATTGTACGTGCGCATACGCATCAATTAAACGTAAAAATTCATTTACATTTCTACCAACTGGCATATGATTAATTCCTTCATGAAAAACAGTTCCTTCTTCATCAATTAAATAGGTAGCTCTATAAGTTACATTATCTCCTTCTACTTGAATTGTTTGTGAAGCTTCATCAAAAGTTTCATCAGTAATATCTAAAATACCTAAAATTGAAGATAAATTTCTATTACTATCTGCTAAAATCGGGTAAGTAACACCTTCAATTCCACCATTATCTTTAGAAGTACTTAACCATGCAAAATGCACTTCTGCAGTATCACAAGACGCACCAATTACAACTGTATTTCTTTTTTCAAATTCTCCTAATGCCGCTTGAAAAGCATGTAATTCTGTTGGACAAACAAATGTAAAATCTTTAGGATACCAAAACAATAACACTTTCTTTTTGTTATTTACTGCTTCTTCTAATACATTTAATTTAAATGTATCTCCCATTTCATTCATTGCATTTACATTTAAATCTGGAAATTTTTTACCTACTGCTGTTGCCATTTTTCTTATATTTATAATTAATATTATTTTATTTTTTTTGCACTACAAATATAGCTATACATGTACTAAAATGAAAAAAAGTTTATGGTAACTTTTTATATTAAAATAAATAAAATCTATACAAAGACACATCTACAATAAACATAAATTATACACTATTAACCATATAAATATCAAAACATAATCAATACACAATCGTTTAAATCTATATTAAAATAAAAACTATAGATAAAAATTATTTAAAAACATATTGTAGTTTTGTCAAAATTAAAATAGATAACATTCAAACATAAATAATGGAAAACTTAAAACACACTTCTGAAGATATCAGTAAATGTCCATTTCATGGAGGCAGCACTACAAATGAAACCTCTAATAATTGGTGGCCAAATTCACTAAATTTAGATATTTTACATCAGCATGACACTAAAGTTAATCCTTTAGGAGAAGAATTCAATTATCATGAAGCACTTAAAAAGTTAGATATAGATACTTTAAAAGAGGATGTAAAAAAATTAATGACAGATAGCCAAGATTGGTGGCCCGCAGATTGGGGACATTATGGAGGTTTAATGATTCGTTTAGCATGGCACTCTGCAGGATCTTATAGACTAAGTGATGGTCGTGGTGGAGGTGGAACAGGAAACCAACGCTTTGCGCCTTTAAACTCTTGGCCAGATAATGCAAGTTTAGATAAAGCTAGACGTTTACTTTGGCCAATTAAAAAGAAATACGGAAATAAATTAAGTTGGGCAGATTTAATCATTTTAGCAGGTACAATTGCATACGAAACTATGGGTTTAAAAACTTATGGATTTGCTTTTGGTAGGAATGATATTTGGCAACCAGAAAAAGATGTGTATTGGGGAGCTGAAAAAGAATGGTTAGCACCTAGCGATGAGCGTTATACAGATATAGAAAATGTAAACACAATGGAAAACCCTTTGGCAGCAGTTCAAATGGGATTAATTTACGTAAATCCAGAAGGTGTCAATGGCAAACCAAACCCAGCAAAAACAGCTTTACATGTTAGAGAAACTTTTGCTCGAATGGCAATGAATGATGAAGAAACTGCTGCTCTTACCGCAGGCGGACATACAGTTGGTAAAGCTCACGGAAATGGAGATGCAAGCAAATTAGGTCCTGAACCAGAAGCTGCTCCTATAGAAAATCAAGGTTTGGGTTGGTCTAACCCAAATAGATCTGGTGTTGGTAGAGATACTGTAACCAGTGGTATTGAAGGTGCTTGGACTACAGAACCTACAAAATGGGATAATGGTTATTTTGATCTTTTATTTGGTTATGAATGGGAACTTACTAAAAGTCCAGCTGGAGCTTGGCAATGGAAACCAATAAACATTAAAGAAGAAGACAAACCTGTTGATGTTGAAGATCCTTCAATTAGACTTGACCCTATGATGACAGATGCTGATATGGCAATGAAAGTTGATCCTATTTATAGAGAAATTTGCGAAAAATTCAAAAATGATCATGCTTATTTTTCTGAAACTTTTGCACGTGCATGGTTTAAATTAACACATAGAGATATGGGACCTAAAGCTAGATATTTTGGACCAGAAACTCCTACAGAAGATTTAATTTGGCAAGACCCAATTCCTGTAGGGAACTCTAATTATGATGTAAACCTTGTAAAAGAAAAAATTGCGAATACAGATTTAAGTATTTCAGAAATGGTTTCTACAGCTTGGGATAGCGCAAGAACTTATAGAGGTTCTGATATGCGTGGTGGAGCAAACGGCGCTCGTATTCGTTTAGCCCCTCAAAAAGATTGGAAAGGAAATGAACCTGAAAGATTACAAAAAGTGCTTTCTATTTTAGAACCAATTGCTACAGAATTTAACATAAGTATTGCAGACACCATTGTTTTAGCTGGTAATATTGGAGTAGAAAAAGCCGCTAAAAATGCTGGTTTTGATATTACAGTTCCTTTTTCTGTAGGTCGTGGTGATGCTACTGATGAAATGACAGATGTAGATTCTTTTGATGTTTTAGAACCTTTAGCTGATGGATTTAGAAACTGGTTAAAACAAGAATATATTGTAAGTGCAGAAGAAATGATGTTAGACAAAACGCAACTATTAGGTTTAACCGCTCCAGAAATGACTGTTTTAATTGGAGGAATGCGTGTAATGGGAACAAATTATGAAGGCTCAAAACATGGTGTTTTTACTGATAATATTGGCGCATTAACGAACGATTTTTTCGTTAATTTAACTGATATGACATATAGTTGGAAACCTCTTGAAAATGGTTTATATGAAATTAGAGATCGCAAAACTAATGCTATTAAATGGTCTGCTACAAGTGTAGATTTAGTTTTTGGATCTAACTCAATATTACGCTCTTATGCAGAAGTTTACGCACAAGATGACAACAAAGAAAAGTTTGTAAAAGACTTTGTAAAAACTTGGGCAAAAGTGATGAACGCAGATCGTTTTGACATCAAATAAATGATACTAAACTAAAAAGGATAAGCTTTTATTACGAAAGCTTATCCTTTTAAAAATAAATTTTATGAATATTTTAAATACTTTTTTCGGTGCAATCCAAAATGTAAATATCAATTTAATAGAAACACTATTAAAAAAATTCCCAAGTTTAGCTAATTCAAAAGATCAAAGAGGGTTTAGCCCTTTAGTTTTTGCTACTTATTTTGATAAAAAAGAAATAGCAGAAACATTAATTAAACACAATGCTAATGTAAACCATAGAGATTCTAAAGGAAATACAGCTTTATTAGGTGTTGCCTTTAAAGGTAATGTAGAAATTGCAGAACTTTTATTAAATAATAACGCAGAAATAAACGCTCAAAATAAATTAGGTTATTCTGCGCTAATTTTTGCAACATTGTATAATCAACCTAAAATGGTAGAATTTTTAATAAAACAAAATGCAGATTTATCTCTAAAAGATATAGAAAATAAAACTGCATTAGATTATGCAAAAGCCAAAGATTTTAAAGAAATTATCACTTTATTAGAAACACAAGAAACTACTTACTTGCAAACAACTTAATATCATTTGCTGATACTTCTTTTTCTCCAAGAATTATCAAACGCTCTACAACATTTCTTAATTCACGAATATTTCCTGTCCAATCGTATTTTTGTAAAAGATTAATTGCTTCTGATGAAAATGCTTTTTTAGGAGTACCTTGTTCTTGTGATATTTTTGCCGTAAAAAAATCTACCAATAAAGGAATATCTTCTCGTCTATCATTTAACGCAGGAACATTTATTAAAATAACCGCTAATCTGTGATATAAATCCTCTCTAAAACGACCTTCTGCAATTTCTGTTTTTAAATCTTTATTAGTTGCAGCAACTACTCTAACATTTACTTTTATATCTTTATCAGAACCAACCCTAGAAATTCTACTTTCTTGCAAAGCACGTAATACTTTTGCTTGCGCAGATAAACTCATGTCACCAATTTCATCTAAGAAAATAGTTCCAGAATTTGCAGCTTCAAACTTACCAGCTCTGTCTTTATTTGCGCCCGTAAAAGAACCTTTAACGTGTCCAAAAAGTTCACTTTCTATTAATTCTGATGGAATGGCAGCACAATTAACTTCAATCATTGGGGCTTTAGAGCGATCTGATTTTTCATGCAACCAATGTGCTACTAATTCTTTTCCTGTTCCGTTTGGTCCAGTAATTAAAACTCTTGCATCAGTAGCTGCTACTTTTTCAATAATGTCTTTAATATGAGAAATGGCAGCACTTTCACCAATCATTTCGTAGTTTTTACTAACTTTTTTCTTTAAACGCTTATTTTCTACAACTAAAACTTTGTTTTCTAAAGCGTTTCTAACAGTATTTAAAAGTCTATTTAAATCTGGCGGTTTTGAGATGTAATCGAAAGCTCCTAAACGCATTGTATTTACAGCAGTGTCTAAATCTCCATGACCAGAAATCATAACAATTGGAATTTCTGATTTTATTTTTTTAGCTTTTTCTAACACTTCAACACCATCCATTTTTGGCATTTTAATATCACATAAAACTAAATCATAGTCGTTATTTTTTATCATTTCTAAACCCATTAATCCATCTTCTGCTTCTTCTACATTATAGGCTTCATTTTCTTCAGAAATTATTTTTTTAAGCACTCTTCTTATCGATGCTTCATCTTCTATTACTAATATCTTACTCATTCTCTTATTTTTCTAAGTTTTAATATTTTAAAGAAAAAAGTTGAAAAAAATCAACAATAAACTCTTATTATTTAAACCCAATTATTATCTTTTTCTTAAAAAAAATCTTATCATTTATTCTGATAAACGTGCACGTCTCTTTGTGGAAACGGAATAGATATATTATTTTTTTTGAATGCTTTATCAATTTCAAAACGAATATTACTTTGTGTAAATCTCACATCAAAACTATCTTTTAAAGTAAATGCTATTCTAAAACTTAAAGAACTATCAGCAAAATCTCTAAACAAAACCATTGGCGCTGGATTTTTTAAAACTGTAGGTTGCGATTTGGCGATATTTAGTAAAATTGTTTTTACCAATTCTACATCAGAACCATAAGCAACACCAACATCTACAGACTCTCTAGTTTCTGTTCCGTTTTCGGTCCAATTAAACAAAATATTTGTTAGATAAAGATGATTGGGAATTACCAAAACCTTATTATCTACAGTAACAGCTCTTGTTGTTCTTAAACGTATATCTAAAACCCTGCCAACTTTACCTTCGAGCTCAATTATATCGCCAACATGTACAGATTGATCTACCAATATAAAGATTCCAGAAATTATATCTTGAAAAAGTGTTTGCAATGCTAAACCAACACCTATTAAAAGAGCTGCAGATGCTGCAAAAACGGCAGTTACATTTACACCAGAAGTGTGCATAGCAATTAAAAAAATAATTAAATACAAAAACCATTTTAAATAACCAAAAACACTTACAAATTTAAGTTGGTCGTTTTTAGGCATTCTTTTAGTTACAAGACTTCTAATTAGTTTTAATAAAAAATTAGCAACGATTAAAGCAAAAACAACAAATATTAGACCTTTTACAGAAATACTTATTTCTTTACTAAAAGTAAAGGAATAATCTAAAATTGATGTTGCTTGATCTACAATATCATTTGCTACTTTTTCTATATTATCTTGCATTTAGCCTTTATATTTTAACCACTTATACAAATCTTTATAAGTTGGTTTTTTACCATACATTAAAATTCCTACTCTATAAATTTTAGCCGCTAACCAAACCATAAATATAAATGTTGCTAATAACAAAATCATAGAAATTGCTAGTTCATACCAAGATACGCCAAAAGGGACTCGCATTAACATTACAATAGGGCTTGTAAACGGAATATATGAAAATAATACAGCAATAGAGCCATGAGGATCATTAATAACCGTTGCAAAACCTACATAAACTCCTAAAATTAAAGGCAACATAATTGGTAACATAAATTGTTGCGTGTCTGTTTCATTATCAACTGCTGCACCAATTGCTGCAAAAAGTGAGCTATACAACATATATCCGCCTAAAAAATAAAAGATAAATAAGCAGAACATTTTTAAAAGTGGTAATCTTAATATTTCTTGAACTACCATTTGCATTTTATCAGATCCAGCAGCTTGTTTTGCTGCTTCTAATTGTTCTGCTGGTAATTTTGCAGTTTGCATCTCTACCATATCTACTCCAAAAATAGAAGATGCCACAGTTGCTATGATAAATAATAAAATCCCCCAAATAAAGAACTGTAATAAACCCGCAGAAGCATTTCCTAGAATTTTACCCAACATTAATTGAAAGGGTTTTACTGATGAAACAATTACTTCTATAATTCTACTTGTTTTTTCTTCAATAACACTTCTCATAACAGATGTACCGTAAATCATTACAAACATCATAAGCATATAACCAGCAAGTGCTCCTACTCCAATTTTTAAACCGTTTATTAATTTGGATGATTCTTCGCCAGAAAAATTATACATTTTAATATCAGATTGAATTTTGGAAGCATTAATTTGGTTGATATCAATTCCGAAATTATTTAATTTTTCATTTCTGATTTTCGTTTCAACTTTAGATTCTAAAGCATCCATAATAGACATTCCTGGTGAATCTTTAGAATAAAATTCGATGGACTTTGCTAAAACCTCTAAACTATCTTGTTTAGGAATAATAAGTGCTCCGTAATAATCGCCTTCTTCTACTTTTTTCTTTGTTTGATCAATTCCGAAAGATGTATAATCTTGATAATGGATTGTTTCTGAATCAGAAAAATCGTCTTTTGAAAACAATCCTGAATTATCTACATAAACAATTTCTTTAACTTTTTCGTCATTTTTTTTCATCAGGAAAAACACCAAAGCGCCCATACCAACCATTAATAACGGACTTAAAAATGTCATCATTATAAATGATTTATTACGCACTTTAGCAATAAACTCTCTATGAATTATTAGTGTTAACTTGCTCATTTTTCTAATTGTTCTTATTTACTGCTTGAATAAAAATATCGTTTGCACTTGGTATTAATTCAACAAAATGTTGCACTTGACCGCTATTTGTTAAAAATGATAATAACTCATTTGCAGAATTATTTTGCCCCAATTTTACATTTAAAGTTAATTCATTTCCTAACAATTTAAAATCCGCAGGAAAAACCTCAAAATTTTCTTTCAATTTTGCTTCAACTTCTTTTGGATTATCAGTATGTAAACCAACCTGAAAAGTGTTTGTTCTATATTGACGCTTAATATCTGATAATTTTCCGTCTAAAATTTTATTAGATTTATGGATCAATGCAATTTCATCACACATTTCTTCTACGGATTCCATTCTGTGTGTAGAAAAAATAATAGTTGCGCCTTCATCACGCAATTGTAAAATTTCTTTGGCAATTAATTGTGCGTTTATTGGATCAAATCCAGAAAAAGGTTCATCAAAAATTAATAATTTTGGATTATGCATTACAGTAACAATAAACTGCACTTTTTGCGCCATTCCTTTAGAAAGTTCCTCAATTTTTTTTCCCCACCAAGCAGAAATATCAAACTTATCAAACCAATATTTTAAACGTTTTTTTGCTTCCGATTTACTTAACCCTTTTAATTGTGCCAAATACAAAGCTTGCTCACCAACTTTCATAGATTTATACAAACCACGTTCTTCTGGTAAATAACCAATAACAGCTGTATGTTTTGGTGATAAAGGTTCGCCATCTAACAAAATAGAACCAGCATCTGGCATTGTAATTTGATTTATAATTCTAATTAAAGACGTTTTTCCCGCTCCATTAGGGCCTAATAATCCATAAACACTTCCTTTAGGAATATGAATAGAAACATCATTTAATGCTCTAAAATCTCCGTAATTTTTAGTAACATTATTTATTTCTAGCAAGTTTTTCATTGATTAAAGTCGATTTTATTTATGTTGATGAATTACAAATTTAGGTATTTTATAGATATTAGTTTAAAAAGTGTGGTTTTTGTTACACTCATATTCACTTTGTTTTATTTAAAAAAAATAATGGATTTAAAATTTAAACATCTTACTTCTAACTTCCTTAAAGATAAAAAGTCAAATTTTTTGTTAAAATTTACTATGCACGCATAACTTTTTTTAAATTTATTATGCATGCATAATAAATTTTTCTATCTTTGGAGGAATGGATAAAAATAAATCGATAGATCATCAACTCAGGGCAACTTGGCAAGCTGTTGCAAAAATGTATAACGAACAAGCGGCTAATTATGGTAGTACAATGGCCATTGCTTTTGTTTTATTAACTATTGATAAAGTAAACGGCACACCTTCTACAGCTTTAGGACCTTTAATGGGAATGGAACCTACAAGTCTTTCTAGAATTTTAAAATCTATGGAAGAAAAAGGAGCAATTTCTAGAGAAAAAAATCCTGATGATGGTAGAAGTGTAATTATCAAATTAACAGAGTATGGTTTCGAAATGCGTAAATTTTCTAAAAATCATGTGTACCAGTTTAATAATGTTGTAAGAGAATATGTTACAGAAAAAGAGCTAGACAGTTTTTTTAAAGTGACTTCTACCATAAATAAGTTAATTGCAGACAAAAAAATTTACGAATCTATTAACCAAGAAAATAAGAAGTAGAATAACAAACAATAAACAAATGACAAGAAGAATTAAAAAAGTAGCAATTATAGGATCTGGTATTATGGGTTCTGGTATTGCATGTCATTTTGCTAATATTGGTGTTGAAGTTCTTTTATTGGACATCGTTCCAAGAGAATTAAACGACAAAGAAAAAGCAAAAGGACTTACGTTAAAAGACAAAGTAGTTCGTAATCGTTTAGTAAATGATGCTTTAACGACTTCTTTAAAATCGAAACCCTCTCCTATTTATAGTCAAAAATTTGCAGAAAGAATTACAACTGGTAATTTAGAAGATGATATTGCAAAAGTTGCTGATGTAGATTGGATTATGGAAGTTGTTGTTGAACGATTAGACATTAAAAAAATCGTTTTTGAAAAACTAGAAAAATATAGAACTCCAGGAACTTTAATTACTTCTAATACTTCTGGAATTCCTATTAAGTTTATGAACGAAGGAAGAAGTGAAGACTTTCAAAAGCATTTTGCGGTAACTCACTTTTTTAATCCGCCAAGATATTTAAAACTTTTTGAAGTTGTTCCTGGACCAAATTGCAAACAAGAAGTTACAGACTTTTTAATGATGTATGGTGATAAATTTTTAGGTAAAACTTCTGTTTTAGCTAAAGATACTCCAGCATTTATTGGTAATAGAATCGGAATTTTTGGTATCATGAGTTTATTTCATGTTGTAAAAGAAATGGGCTTAACTATCGAAGAAGTAGATAAATTAACAGGACCAGTTATTGGTCGTCCAAAATCTGCAACTTTTAGAACTATTGATGTTGTTGGTTTAGATACACTTGTACACACTGCAAACGGTGTAAAAGACAATTGCCCAAATGATGAAGCTAAAGATCAATTTGTAATTCCTGATTTTGTAAACCACATGATGGAAAACAAAATGTTAGGTAGCAAAACTGGTCAAGGTTTTTATAAAATGACCAAAGATGCTAAAGGAAATAAAAACATTTTATCATTAGATTTAAATACTTTAGAATATAGAGAGAAAAAATCTGCAAAATTTGCAACTTTAGAACTTACGAAATCGATTGATAATGTTGTTGATAGATTTAAAGTTTTAGTTTCTGGAAAAGACAAAGCTGGTGAGTTTTATAGAAAAAGTTTCGCAGCAATGTTTGCGTATGTTCAAAACAGAATTCCAGAAATTTCTGATGAATTATACAGAATTGATGATGGTTTAAGAGCTGGTTTTGGCTGGGAACATGGACCTTTTCAAATTTGGGACGCAATTGGTGTTGAAAAAGGTGTAGAAATGATGAAAGCAGAAGGTCATGAAATTGCACCTTGGATTACTGAAATGTTAGCAAATGGACAAACTTCATTCTATAGTATAAAAGAAGGCGCAACATATTATTATGATATTCCTGCAAAAGCACAAGCTAAAAAACCAGGTCAAGATTCATTTATTATTTTAGATAATATTAGAAAATCAAACGAAGTTTGGAAAAACTCTGGAGCTGTAATTGAAGATTTAGGAGACGGAATTTTAAATCTAGAATTCCAATCTAAAATGAACACCATTGGTGGTGATGTTTTAGCAGCAGTTAATAAAGCAATTGATTTAGCAGAAAAAAACTATCAAGGTTTGGTTGTTGGTAATCAAGCAGCAAACTTTTCTGTTGGAGCAAATATTGGAATGATTTTTATGATGGCTGCAGAGCAAGAATATGATGAGTTAAATATGGCTATCAAATATTTTCAAGACACAATGATGCGTATGCGTTATTCTGCAATTCCAACTATTTCTGCTCCTCACGGAATGGCTTTAGGTGGTGGATGTGAAATATCATTACATGCAGATAAAGTAGTTGCGGCAGCAGAAACTTATATGGGATTAGTAGAATTTGGAGTTGGTGTAATTCCTGGTGGTGGTGGTTCTAAAGAAATGGCTTTAAGAGCATCAGACTTATTTCATAAAGGCGATGTTCAATTAAATGTGTTGCAAGAAAATTTCTTAACTATCGGAATGGCAAAAGTAGCAACTTCTGCTTATGAAGCTTTCGATTTAGGCTTACTTCAAAAAGGAAAAGATGTAGTTGTTGTTAATAAAGATCGTCAAATTGCACAAGCTAAAAAACATGCAGTTTTAATGGCAGAAGCTGGTTATACACAACCTGTTAAACGCGATGATGTTTTAGTTCTTGGTAAACAGGCTTTAGGTATGTTTTTAGTAGGAACAGATTCTATGGAAGACAGCAAATATATTTCTGCACACGATCAGAAAATTGCAAATAAACTAGCTTATGTAATGGCTGGAGGAGATTTATCAGAACCAACTAAAGTTACTGAACAGTATTTATTAGATCTAGAGCGTGAAGCTTTCTTAAGTTTATGTACAGAGCGTAAAACTTTAGAACGTATTCAACACATGTTAAAAACTGGGAAACCATTAAGAAACTAAAAAAATGAAAACAGCATATATAGTAAAAGGATATAGAACAGCAGTTGCAAAAGCACCTAAAGGATTGTTCAGATTTAAACGAGCTGATGAATTGGCGGCAGAAACCATCCAATACATGATGAAGGAATTGCCAGAATTCGACAAAAAAAGAATTGATGATGTAATTGTAGGAAATGCAATGCCAGAAGGTGCTCAAGGATTAAACATGGCAAGATTAATTTCGTTAATGGGATTAGATATTGTTGATGTTCCTGGAGTAACCGTAAATCGTTTTTGTTCATCAGGATTAGAAACAATTGCTATGGCAGTTGCTAAAATTCAATCTGGAATGGCAGAATGTATTATTGCTGGTGGAGCAGAAAGTATGAGTTCTGTGCCAATGACAGGTTTTAAACCAGAATTAAATTACGATCTAATTTCAGCTGGTCATGAGGATTATTATTGGGGAATGGGAAATACAGCCGAAGCTGTTGCAAATGAATTTAAAGTTTCTAGAAAAGACCAAGATGAATTTGCTTTAAACTCTCATTTAAAAGCATTAAAAGCACAAGCAGAAGATCGTTTTCAATCTCAAATTGTTCCTATTAAAGTAGAGCAAACTTTTGTTGATGCAAATGGGAAAAAAGCAACAAAATCTTATACAGTAAATAAAGATGAAGGTCCACGTTTAGGTTCTAATATTGAAGGCTTAGCAAGATTACGTCCTGTTTTTGCAGCGAATGGAAGTGTAACGGCTGGTAATTCATCACAAATGAGTGATGGTGCAGCTTTTGTAATGGTAATGAGCGAAGATATGGTGAAAGAATTAAATCTTGAACCAATTGCAAGAATGGCAAGTTACGCTGCTGCAGGTGTACCACCAAGAATTATGGGAATTGGCCCAGTTGCTGCAATTCCGAAAGCATTAAAACAAGCAGGATTGCTACAAAATAATGTTGGTTTAATTGAGTTAAATGAAGCTTTTGCTTCTCAATCTTTGGCAGTAATTAGAGAATTAGGTTTAGATCCAAACATCATAAATGTAAATGGTGGTGCAATTGCATTAGGTCATCCATTAGGTTGTACAGGAGCAAAATTATCTGTTCAATTGTTTGATGAAATGCGCAAACGTGACATGAAAAATAAATACGGAATGGTAACAATGTGTGTTGGAACAGGTCAAGGTGCTGCTGGTATTTTCGAATTTTTAAATTAACAAAATTAAAAACATATAGAATGGAAACAACAAATAAAGAAATCTTAAGAGGAGGACAATTCCTTGTAGTTGAAACAAAATGTGAAGATATATTTACTCCAGAAGATTTTTCTGAAGAGCAAATAATGATGAAAGAAGCAGTAAAAGAATTTACTGAACGAGAAATTATTGCAAATAGAGATCGTTTTGAAGCTAAAGATTACAAGCTTACAGAAGAGGTAATGAAAAAAGCTGGTGAACTTGGTTTTTTAGGCGTTGCTGTTCCTGAAGAATATGGAGGAATGGGAATGGGTTTCGTATCTACAATGATTACTTGCGAATATATTTCTAGTGGAAATGGGTCTTTAAGTACTGCTTTTGGTGCACATACAGGAATTGGAACAATGCCAATTACTTTATATGGTACAGAAGAGCAAAAACAAAAATACGTTTCTAAATTGGCTACTGGAGAATGGATGGGTGCTTATTGTTTAACAGAACCTGGTGCAGGATCTGATGCAAACTCAGGTAAAACTACTGCAGAATTAACTGCGGATGGAAAATCCTATAAAATTAACGGTCAAAAAATGTGGATTTCAAATGCAGGCTTCTGTAATTTGATGATCGTTTTTGCTCGTATAGAAAATGATAAAAATATTACTGGTTTTATTGTAGAATATGATGCTGCAAATCCAAACGGAATAACATTAGGTGAAGAAGAACACAAATTAGGAATTCGTGCAAGTTCTACACGTCAAGTATTTTACAATGATACAATTGTACCAGTAGAAAATATGTTATCTATTAGAGGTGGCGGATTTAAAATTGCTGTAAACGCTTTAAATATTGGACGTATTAAATTAGCTGCTGCTTGTTTAGACTCACAAAGAAGAGTTTTAGATACAGCTTTACAATATGCAACAGAACGTAAACAATTTAAAACTCCTATTGCAGATTTTGGTGCAATTAAATCTAAATTAGCAGAAATGGCAGCCAATACTTATGCTGGTGAATCTGCAAGTTATAGAGCTGCAAAAAATATTGAAGATAGAATTGCAATGAGAATTGCTGATGGAAACACGCATCAAGAAGCAGAATTAAAAGGTGTAGAAGAATATGCTATTGAATGTTCTATTTTAAAAGTTACAGTTTCTGAAGATGTACAAGCTTGTGCTGATGAAGGAATCCAAATTTTTGGAGGAATGGGCTTTTCTGAAGAAACACCTATGGAAGCTGCTTGGAGAGATGCTCGTATTGCTCGTATTTATGAAGGTACCAACGAAATTAACAGAATGCTTACTGTTGGTATGCTAGTTAAAAAAGCCATGAAAGGTCATGTTGATTTATTAGGTCCAGCAACGGCTGTAGCCGATGAGTTAATGGGAATTCCTTCTTTTGACACTCCAGATTATTCAGAATTATTTGCAGAAGAAAAAGAAATGATTGCCAAATTGAAAAAAGTTTTCTTAATGGTTGCTGGTTCTGCAATACAAAAATATGGACCAGATTTAGAAGCTCATCAACAATTATTAATGAATGCTGCAAATATTTTAAATGAAGTTTATATGGCAGAATCGGCAATTTTACGTGCAGAAAAAAATGCAAAACGTTTTGGAGAAACTTCTCAAGAAGGTCAAATTGCAATGGCAAGATTATATTTGTACAATGCAGTAGAAATTATTGCTAAAAACGGAAAAGAAGGAATTATTTCTTTTGCTGAAGGAGATGAACAAAGAATGTTACTAATGGGATTAAAACGTTTTACTAAATATACAAATTATCCTAATGTAATTGAATTAAGAAATTTTATTGCAGAAAAACTAAAAGCAGAAAATAAATACTGTTTTTAACGATACAATATTTAAAGTTTATTTTAAAGCCTAAAAGTTTTAGAATTAGTTGTTTGTTTAAAAAAAGATCATTTAATAAATGGTCTTTTTTTTATATATTTGCTTTTAATTCCCTAATTTTCATCTTAAAAAGAAAAAAAAATGAAAATTAACTATAATTTTATTGCAGCTTTATTGCTAATAATATGTAGTTGTAGCAGACCTAAAGAAATAGATATTGACAACAACAAATTATTAGAAAACATAAAAATACTTTCTAATGATACATTAGAAGGCAGGTACTTTTCTACTCCCGGCAACTATAAAGCTCAAAAATTTATTATTCGCAAATTTAAAGAAATTGGCTTAAAAACTTTTTCTCAAAATAATTATCTTCAAACATTTTCTTATACTTTTAAAGGTCAAAAAAGACAAGATGTTTTTCCTGTAAAAAAAGATTTAACTAATGTACCTGATACTACTGCAATTGGTGGTAATATTTTAGGAATGTTAAAAGGGCAAACAAATAAATCGATTGTAATTACTGCACATTTTGATCATTTAGGCATTAAAGACGGAAAAATTTTTAATGGTGCTGATGATAATGCTTCTGGTACAGCTGCATTATTTACAATTGCAGAATATTTTAAAAACAAACCTATTTATCATAATTTAATTTTTGCAGCAGTAGATGCAGAAGAAATTGGCTCTTTAGGTGCTGAATATTTCTTAAAAAACTTTAACGACAAGAAAAACATTGCATTAAATATTAATCTTGATATGATTGCTCATAGTGATTATGACCCTGAGTTATTTGCCTGTGGATTATACCATTATCCTGATTTAAGAAAACCTTTAAAGAGAATAAAATCTGATAAAGTAATATTATTATTTGGTCATGATGCACCTGAAGATAAAGACCAATCAGACTGGACTTTTTCTTCGGATCATAGAGTTTTTCACCGAGAAAAAATACCTTTCATTTATTTTGGTGTACCAGATCATAAAGATTATCACAGAAGTACAGATACATTTGCAACAATAAATACCGATTTTTATATAGAATCTGTAAAAATAATTATTCAGGCAATTGAAAATTTTGATGAATATTTAAAAGATTAATAAGTTAATAGTTAACAATTTTTTAAAATTCAGAATTAAAAGACTATCTTTTTTGATAGTCTTTTTTTTGGCAGAAAAATAAAATAGAATGATTAATGTCATAACACAATTCTAAATAAAATAGTATTATTGCAAGTGCTTTTAACAAAACATTACTTATGAAAAATCTTCAAACTATTTTAACTCAAATTACACAACTTACCACTAATATTGAGACTAATTTCCCTGAGTTATATAGGTCTTTAGATGAAAACCCAATGACGATTCCTTCAATAAATCATCCTCATATAGACGCAAAAGTAATGCAAGAATATCTAGAGAATTTAATTCAACTTTTAATTCATCATATAGAAACTCATAAGGCAACAAAAGAGATCAATCAAGAATCAGCAGGATTATAGATTAAAATAGCAACATCAGAAAAAATTACGTTGCTAATAATTATAAATTTTAGAATTATCAAACTTTAACGTTAACAAAAAGTTTGATAATTCTAAAATTTATAATACAATCTGTAGATTTGCATGTTGATAAATGGTTCTAATTTAACCTTCTTCTAATATTCTTAAAATATAAAACTTAATGAAAAAAATTTCTTTTATAACGCTATGTGTTTTTACATTATTAATTGGATGTAAATCTCAAATAACTAAAATTAAACAAGAAAACATAAAAACCATTCCTAATAAGGAACATACAATTCAAGCACTTTTATGGCAACAAAATGCCGCAGAATATAAAGCTTTAACTTATCAAGCATACAATTTAGCACAGTTTCAATTAGATAAAATTCTTGCTGAAAATGATTTTTTAAAACCTCTTGCAATTGTCACAGATATTGATGAAACTGTTTTAGATAACAGCCCTTACAGTGGCAAACAAGTTGAGTTAGATGAAAACTATTCTTCTTCAAGATGGGCAGAATGGGTAAAAAAGATTAAAGCAAAAGAAATACCAGGAGCTTTATCATTTTTTAATTATGCAAAAAGTAAAGGTGTAGAAGTGTTTTATATTTCAAATAGATCTGCAACTCAAACAAAAGAAACAATTGAAAACCTAAAATTATATGATTTCCCTTTTGCTGATGAAACTCATGTTATGCTAAAAACTAGCAGTAGCGAAAAAGAAACTAGAAGAAATAATGTAAGAAAAACGCATGAAATTGTGTTGTTTCTTGGTGATAATTTATCTGATTTTTCATCAGTATTTGAAAACCATTCTACAGCACAAAGAAATAAAAGTGTAGATAGTTTAAAAGCTTTTTTCGGAAAAAAATATATCGTTTTTCCGAATCCAATTTATGGAGATTGGGAAACAAAAGGTATTTTAGAAGGTAAATATAATTGGACAAATTCTCAAAAAGATTCTATTCGTCGTAAAAAAATTACTTCTTATTAAAATCTTTATTTTATTCAATTTAATAAAAGGTAATTTAAGTTTTCTTTATTTTGATCAAAAAAATTAATCTTTGATTTTCAACTAAATAAATATAAATTTAACAAAAAAGACTTAAATTACTTTTTATAAAAAAATCTACTTCTAATTAGAATATCTATTAAATAAACTTACTTGAAGTACTTTTTTTGCATCATTTAAAAGTTTTTCAACTTCAGAAATTGTTTTCTTTTGTATTTCTGCTATTTCTTCTACTTTTAATTTTTGATTAGTAAATAAATAGAAAACGATACGCATATCAACAGGCATATTGTGTAATACTAACTCAATATGTTCATTTATTTTATCATCTGTTAATTCTTTATCTAATTTTTCTGCCATTTTTTTTTCGTTGTTTTCTATAAAAACATGATTTAAAGTGTAATCATTATGATTATAAGACATATCGTCTAACTCTTCAATTAGTAGCAAATCTCCTCCTCCATCAGTACTAAATTCTTCTTGCATTTCATCCCATTCTAGTTTAGAATAATCTTCGATATTTTTAAAAAACAACTCATTAAATTCTTCTTCAACAACTATGTCTTCTAACAATTCGTCCGTTTTTTTAAATAACCATACATAGAAGTCATTTTCATTTTCTACCTCTTCTATGTTATCATATACTGTAATAAAAAGTTGATCTATAAAATCATCTGCTTTGTATTTCATTTTAGAAAAATGCCCTTTCTCAATTGCAATATTTAATCTTTCGTTTATATAGCTTCTTATTTCTGGTAATATTTTTAAAACTAATTTATTAAAAGATGTTTTATTCTCTTCTTTTTTAAGGTTTATTAAATTAGAAAATGACTTAGTTACAAATAATCGAAACTCATTTTTGTTTTGGTAATAAGAAATGTTCGTTTTCATAATAAAATATTTAATGTGTATATAAAGGTGCAAATTAAAAAGAAGAAAAAAAATGATAATAGTCAGTAAAAAAAACATGTGTAAAATTGAAAAATCAAATTATATTTAATGAAAAAAAATATTAATTGAATACATTGATTTCTAGAGAGAAATTACATTTTATAATTTAACAATTATTTTTGCATCACAATCCATTTAATATCAGTAGTTTTGCACGCAATTTGAAAACATAGAAATGAAGCGTATAAAAGAATACAAAAAATTATTTAAAATAGAAGGTACTATTGATTTAAAGGAATTAAAAAAATCCTACAGAAATTTAGTAAAAGAATGGCATCCAGATAAATTTCAAGAAAAAGCAGAAAAAGAAGAGGCAGATATTGTTAGTACTCAAATTATAGATGGTTATCATTTTTTGGTAAGTATTGCTCCTGAAACGAAAGAAGCAAATTTAGAAGAATATAAAAAAACAATTACAGAATTTCAAGTTGCAGATTGGCATCATAAAAGTATGTTGTTAGAAGTTACTTTTACTGATGGTAACAAATACGAATATTTTGGTGTTAGTAAAATACTTTTCGGAAAATTTGTAAATGCAAAATCAATGAATAATTTTGGTAAAAGAAATATTTTTAATTCTTTTACTTACAGAAAATCTATGAAAGCTTCTGTAGCAGTATAAACTTTTGCGTATTCATAGAAAACTAGAATCAAATATAAAAGATTACTTTATTCTTCGAAGTAAGATAATAAAAAAAGAGATTACTAAACGTAATCTCTTTTTAATTTTTATAAAAAAAATGTAATTTTTATTCTAAAGCACCTAGATAACGTTCTGCATCTAAAGCCGCCATACAACCAGTTCCAGCTGCTGTTACAGCTTGTCTATAATCTTTATCTTGAATATCTCCAGCAGCAAAAACACCTGGCAAATTTGTTTTCGTAGTTTTTCCTTGAGTTAATAAATACCCTGTTTTATCCATATCTAAAACACCTTTAAATAAATCTGAATTTGGTTTATGACCAATTGCTATAAAAACTCCTGTTACAGAAATTTCTGTAGTTTCTTTAGTTTTATTATTAATAGCTCTTACACCTTCTACAACATTAGAACCCAAAACCTCATCTATTTCTGTATTATATAAAACTTCAATATTTTTAGTTTTATTAACCCTATGCTGCATTGCTTTAGACGCTCTCATATAATCTTTACGTACCAAAAGAGTTACTTTATTACAAATATTTGCTAAATACGTAGCTTCTTCTGCTGCAGTATCTCCTGCTCCTACCACCACAACGTCTTGTCCTTTATAGAAAAAACCATCACAAGTAGCACAAGCAGAAACTCCTCCACCAATTAATCTTTGTTCACTTTCTAATCCTAAATATTTGGCAGTTGCACCTGTACAGATAATTATAGTTTCTGCTTCGATATGTTTAGTTTCATCAACAATTATTTTATGAATTCCTCCAATTTTATCACTTAAATCTACTTTTGTTACCAGACCAAAACGGACTTCTGTACCAAAACGCTCTGCTTGCTTTTGTAAATCTCCCATCATTGCAGTACCATCTGTACCCGCTGGATATCCTGGAAAATTATCAACTTCTGTTGTTGTCGTTAATTGACCTCCCATTTGCATACCTGTATACATCACTGGTTTCATATCTGCTCTTGCTGCATAAATAGCTGCTGTATAACCTGCAGGTCCAGATCCTATAATTAAACATTTAATTTTTTCTACTATATCTGACATAATTATTGTGTATCAATTTTATATGTGTAAAAATAAAGTTTTTTAATGCTTATTAAAACGAATGTTTATAAGTTTTTATAATGAAAAGATAAGAAGATAATATTAATATTTTTTTATAATTTTTAAAAAATTATATTGATTTTATTTAAAAAGAATGTATATTTGCATTCCTTAAATGAGAAATCATTTTCGGGGTGTAGCGTAGCCCGGTCATCGCGCCTCGTTTGGGACGAGGAGGTCGCAGGTTCGAATCCTGCCACCCCGACTGAAATGAATACCAATAGAAACTAAAACCTTGTAAATCGTATGATTTACAAGGTTTTGTGGTTTTTGGGTTATCATAAGAATTGAATTAATATAGTTTATTTTGGTTCACAATTCGGTTCACAGTTTCAAAACACAAAAAGTGTCAACCAATTAAAACCTTAATAGCCTGTTATTAAAATAGTTGATTAAACTTTCGTCTAGAAGAATGTTTAATTAAAAGACGACAACTATGCAATCGCAAATTAATTTTACCTTATCTTTTTGAGTAAACACACCACGTATTAAAAACAACCAAGTATCTGTATATGGCAGAATAACTGTAAATGGCAAAAGAGCCAATATTAGCTTGTAACGAAAAGTTTTTCTATAACCAATGAGTCTTTAAAACACAAATTTTAGAGTTTAGTAAATATTTACATGATTTTATTAAAGCATAATTAAAAATATGCATATTTTTAGTGCAAATTAAAAAAGTAGCATGCATAGAGTTTTATTCTTTATTGGCCTTGTAATTACACTATTTACACAGCAAATTAATTCTCAAAATTTTGAAAGAATTTCTAATAATGAAGGCTTTAATCAAAATACTGTAAATGCCATTGAACAAGATAAATATGGCTTTTTATGGTATGCAACACCTAATGGATTAATACGTTATGATGGGTATGAGTTTAAAACTTTTACCACACAATCTAAAGGAAAAGGTGCAATTTCTAGTAATAATATTACCTATTTGTTTAATGATAAAGATGGTATTCTTTGGATAGGGACTAATGTTGGTATAAACATATATGTACCTTGGTTAGAGCGTTTTTTTACTGTTCCGCTTAAATATAAAATTGATGTAAATAAAATTGATTCTGAAAATGATGGTTTTGTTTGGATTTCATCATCTAAAGAACTAATAAAATGTAAGTTAACAGATATTAACGAAGGTAAGTTCTCTGTTTCTGATAATATTCTTGATAAAAAAACAGAAAATATAAAAATTAGCACTTTCTCTTTTGGTCTGAATTCTTCTATAATTTTAGGTACAAATAAAGGATTAAAAAAAGTTAGTTATCAATCAGGATTTTCAATAGTAAATAAAGACTCTTTTAATTTAGATGAATTTCCTTTTTTTAATGATAAAGAAATTACTGAAATTATTAAAGCTGATAATATATTCTGGATTGGCACAAAAAAAGGTTTATATAGTTCTAATTTAGACTCGAATTCAAAATATTTAGTAAAAAAAATAAAAATTCTAAATGAAGATTCAGAATTCTTCGTTAACAGTCTTTTTAAAGATAGTCAAAACACCATTTGGATTGGTACAACAGGAGATGGACTTTATAAATACAATCCTATTTTAAATTCTTTTGGTCATTTTAAATATGATTTAAACGATAAAAATAGCATTAGTAGTAGTCAAATTAATGCAGTTTACCAAGATAGTTTTAATGTTATTTGGGTTGGTACTGCGCAAGGTGGAATTAATAAATTAGACCTTTTTCAAAAGCCATTTTACTCCTATACAAATAATCCTTCTAATAAACTTTCTATTGGCGACAATCTAATCACCTCGATATTAGAAGACAACAATGGTAAAATTTGGGTTTCTAGTTATAATAAAAAGTTATTTAGAAGTATTGATATAGTCAATGAAAATACTATTGACAACATTAAATTTGAAGATTTACAAGCTCAATTACCTATTAATAAAAATGATGTGATAAGGTCTATTTATCAAGATCAAAGAAATTATATATGGTTTGGTACTGACAAAAAAGTATTTGTTTACAATCCGATAAAAAAAGATTTTAAAGAAGTTCAGTTTTTATCAGAAAATGATAAATCACCATTGGTTTTGGTAAGAGAAATTGCTCAAATAAATGAAACAGATATTGTTTTATCTGGTAACAAAATTGTAGTTATTGAAAATCCTTGGAAAGAAATAAAGGAAAAAAGGAATCCGAAAATTCACGTAAAATCTACTTTAAAAATAGCTGCAAATAGAGTACAATGTTTCTTACAAGACAGTAACAATCAACTATGGTTTGGTACAGATTATGGCTTATTACAATGTAAATATGAAGAAGGAGAAGTTAAAGTAATAAGACAATATCAAGAAAATAAAACGGGGAGTAGTAAAATTAGTTACAATAGTGTTTTTTCTTTGCTAGAAGATGATCAAAAGAATATTTGGATTGGTACTTTTGGTGGTGGGTTAAATAAATTGACCTTAGACAATGATCATAATCCAATTAAAATAGATTATTTTAGAAAAAACGATGTCTTACCAGATGATGCTATTTATGGAATTTTACCTCAAGAAAACAGCAATAAATTATGGATAAGTACAGATATGGGCTTAGTTCGTTTTGACAAAGAAACAAACCAAGCAAATGTTTTTAATGTAAACGATGGTTTAATTCAAAATAATTTTAGACAATCTGCGTATGCCCAAGGTAAATCTGGTTTTATGTATTTTGGTGGGTTAAATGGTCTAACTATTTTTAATCCAAATAAAATATTTTTAAACAAACAACCTCCAAAAGTTTTAGTAACTTCTTTATCCATTAATAATAAACCTATAGAAATAGGTGAAAAATTAAATGATATCATCATTCTTAAAAACGCAATTTCAGAAACTGAAACGGTTACTGTTTGTAAAAGTCAGCGAATTATATCTTTTAATTTAGTTGCCGAACATACATCTGCACCAACTAAAAATAAATTAGCCTATAAATTAGATGGGTTTAATAAAGATTGGGTAGAAATAAATAAAGGAAAATCTACAATAACGTATACTAACCTAGCTGCAGGTACTTATCACTTAAAAGTAAAATCGGCTAATGGAGATGGTATCTGGAGCGCTTCAACAAAAACATTAACACTTGTTATTTTGCCACTTTGGTACCAAACTTGGTGGAGTTATACAATAATGATTATTTTGTTTTTAGCTGTTGGTGTTTGGATTGTTTTTTACTTTGTAAGTAATGAAAAACTAAAACAAAAATTGATTTATGAGCAATTAGACAAAGATAAAATGGAAGTTATAAACCAAGGTAAGTTTAAATATTTTACAAATTTATCTCACGAGTTTAGAACTCCATTAACATTAATTTCTGGTCCTTTAGACAGAGTTATCGAAAACAATATCAACCCAGAAAATACCCGTTTTTTAACGATTATTAAGAGGAATACACACAGACTTTTAAGTTTAATAGACCAATTAATAACATTTAGACAGGCAGAACAAGGTTTTTTAAATTTAAACTATACAAAATCCACTTTAGGTGATTTTTTATATCCAACAACAGAGGCTTTTGAAAATTATGCCTTAGAAAAAAATATTAATTTTTACTATAAAATTAGTTCGCCTAATGAAGAAATTGTTATAGATGTAGAAAAAGTTGAAAGAATACTTTTTAACCTACTCTCAAATTCATTTAAAAACACACCAGCACAAGGAACTATAAGCATTGATGCGTCAATTGTATTTGAAGAAAATAATAAAAGCATTAAAATTGATGTGGTAGATACAGGAAAAGGGATTCCCAAAGAAAACTTAGACAATATTTTTGAAAGGTTTTATCAATTAGGAAATCAAGAAGGTAATGTAAGTGGTGGTGGTGTTGGTTTGTCCTTTTGTAAATCTTTAATAGATTTATTTGAGGGCAGTATTTCAGTAAAAAGTATCCCAAAAAAGGAAACTCGTTTTACAGTTGTGATTCCATCTTCTAAAACAGAAGAGGTTCAGATAGAAGAAAGTAGTGTAAAAAAATCATTTATAAAAAATTGGGTGCCTTTACAATCTGAAAACTTAGAAGAAAATACTAGTAAAAAACAAAGTAAAAAGAAGCATAGTGTTTTAGTGGTAGAAAATGAACTAGACATTCAAAATTTCCTAGAAAGTGCACTTTCAAACACCTATAACATAACAATAGCAAACAATGGTGTTGAGGCATTAGAAGAAATCAAAAAAACAGAATTTAGCACCGTTATAAGTGATGTTATGATGCCAGAGATGGATGGTTTTGAACTGTGTAAAAGAATAAAAGAAAACACAAAAACTTGCCAATTACCTGTGCTTCTATTAACAGCTTTAGGTGATAATGCAGATTTAATTAAAGGGTTAGAGTTTGGTGCAGATGAATATATTAGCAAACCATTTTCTTTAAAACACTTAGAACTTCGTTTAAAAAAGTTAATTGAAAATAATCTTAAGATTAAAGATTATTTTTCAAAAAATAGTTTACCTCCAAAGGATAAAAAAGAATTAAATCTATCTAAAAGAGATTTAGAATTTTTAGAGAAAATTGCAGAAGTAATAGAGAAAAACTTATCTAATTCAACTTTTGGTGTAGAAGAGCTTTCTAAAGAAGCTGGTTTAAGTTCTGCACATTTCTATAGAAAACTAAAACAACTTACTGGGCAAGTACCCAATGTATATTTGCGTAACTTTAGATTACAAAGAGCTGCAGAATTATTAGCTAGTAATAGTGGTTTTAATGTTGCAGAAGTAATGTATCAAATTGGTATAGAGTCTAATTCTTATTTTTCTACATCTTTCAAAAAACTGCACGGTGTATCGCCTTCTGAATATTCAAAAAGAGCAAAATGATGGTTTTTAGCAAAATATAAAATTAAAGCTTACCTTAAAACTTATCAGGTATCATTTCTGTTTTTCAAAGCTTTAGAAGGCTGATATGGTTTAATTAAAGTTTTTGAGTTTGGTATAGATGTATATATGAGCCCCATTCTTTTTAAATCATTTAGAAATTTGATTTAATAATCTTTTAGAAGTTACCTGAAGATAAAGTATCCTTTTGTAAAAAAAAAGCCTTCAGAAGATAAAATAGATTTCAACATTTTGATTAAATTGTATAGTTTATTGAGTAAAATTTACCTAACTAATTTTTTATAAGATCTTGTTTTTTTATGATACTTATTTTGAATTTATCTCGTATACATATAAAATTAAAAGACCTTTACAGCAAACAAACAACGATATTCACATCGTTTTTGATTGTAAAAAACTTCTGAATTAAGTGCATGTAATACTGTTTTTACGTTGCTTAGATTTTGGGGCAATAGGTAAAATGCTTAATTCTTGTTTTCCTTTTTTTATTAGAAAACCTTTAATTCAACTGATTTTTAGATATTTAAAAAGCAAAATGATGGTTTTAAGCAAAACAATGATGAATATCAGAAAGTAGATAAAGTAGTTAAAATCTAAATTTGTGACCACTAATTATTTAAACTAAAATTAATGATCATGAAAAAACACTTACTTAAAATTTTTAAAAAGAAAAAAACAGCATTTTTGCTACTGGCTTTTATAGGCTTGTGTAGTTTTCAAGCAAATGCGCAAAAAACTACTAATTATTTAGATACAACTTCAGATGGGTTATGGGCTACAGTAGGTAACTGGAGTAATGGCTTGCCAATTGCTGGTGATGGAGATGTAGCAAATCTTACAGAAAGTGTAGATTTAGGAGGCGTTAACCGTGAAATAGGGCAACTTCTTGGTGCAAACAATACTAATACTAAGACATATTCTAATGGTACATTAACTCTTAATGGTACTACAGTGTCAAATACTGATCAGATTATAAGAATTCGATCTAATAAAACGATTACTGTTACTTGTGACGTAGTTGTGGGTGTTGATGGCAAAGATATTAATATTAGAAATAATGCGACTTCACAGCTTGTTTTTGATGGTGGATTTGCAATAGGTACTAATACAGTACATGTAGATAATAATAGTACTGCTACTACTGCTCCTATTCCGGTACAATTTAACGGAGCTGTAACTGGTTCTGGAACTATTAATATAGAGGATCAAAATATATCTACAGGTGCCGCTGCTGATTTTACAGGTTTTACTGGTAGTATAACTTTTGATGGTACTAATGCTTTACTAACTGTAAATGGTGCAAATACAATTGAAGGTTCAATTGGAGTATTAGCAGGAGCAGATGGTAATTCTAAGATAGAATTTATGGCTAGCCAAAGTGGTTTGGATAACCTTACAGTAGACACCCAAAATTTAGCAATAGATTTTGATGCTGCTGCAACATCTGTTGTGTTTTCAGGATATACTACATCAACAACAGAAGGTGTTGTTGATTTACAGAATTATGTATCTGGTTCTTTAAAAATAGGAACTACTGCTACTAGTGTTCCAGCAGCAGTATTAAGTACATGGACTCTTGATGGTGCAGCTGCAACTTTAACTCAAGATGCAACAGGTGCTATCGTTTTTGCTGGTTGTTCAACTCCAGATGTTATTACAACTTTAGCAGCAACTGCTGGTGCAGAGTATGTAACTTTAAGTTGGGATGCCCCTACTTGTTTTGATGAAGTTTTAGTAGTAGCTAAAGAAGGTTCTGCTGTTACAGTTGCACCAACAGGAGATGGTTCAGCATATACAGCAGATGCAGATTTTGGTTCTGGAACAGATTTAGGAACTAGTGAATATGCAGTTTTTAAAGGAACATCTAATGCAGCAGATATTACTGGATTAACTAAAGGAGGTACAACTTATCATTTTGAAGTATTTACACGTAAAGGGACAACTTGGAGCGCAGGAGTTACTACAAGTGCAACTACGAATAATATGTATACTTCAACTTCTGGTGGCAATAGTACTGGTCTTAATTGGGAAGATGCCTCTTCTTGGATAGCTGGAGTTATACCTAGTTCAACTTCAGACGATGTAACTATTAATACAGGAATAATTATTAATTCAGATGTAGATATAAATAATATTATTATTAATAATAGAGTTACTATTAATGCTGGATTTTCTTTAAATGTTAATGACTTACAGCAAAACAGTCAATTTATTTTACAGTCTACATCTGAAGCTTTTGCTAGTGTAATAGCAACTACATTAAGTGGTACAGGAACCCTTATTTATAATAGATGGCTAAATGATTCACCTAATAACGATTTAATTTCTTCTCCTGTAAGTGGAGTACCATTTAGTTCTGTAGCTGCAGCTTCTAATAATGAAGATAAATTTTTTATTAATCCTTCAGTAGCTGGTAACTACTTTTTTGGACCTTTCAATAATACTACTGGTTTGTATGAAACTTACACTACTCCTGATGATGATGCAGTTGTAATTGGTACTGGTAAAGGCTATAGAGCAGCAACTATAGCAGGTGAAGCAAGTACTGTAAGATTTGTAGGAGATATTGAAATAGGAGATTTAAATATTGATATTACAGATGGTGGTGCTGGAGGTGGTACCCTTGCTGAATGGAATTTAATTGGGAATCCTTACCCTTCATATTTAGATTTTGGTGCTTTTTTTACAGCAAATTCAGGTGAATTTCATTTAGATAATGTTGCAGTTTATGGTTGGAATGGTACTGATTATACAGTGTGGAATGGAACAAATTCTTCTGATAAATTAACACCAGGCCAAGGTTTCTTTGTAAGAACTAAAGATGCTACAACTGGTAATGTAGATTTTACAACAGCAATGAGAACAATTGGTAATTCTGATGATTTTGTTGCAGGTAAATCAGCTAACAGTAATAGAGCTTTAGCAAAAATTAATTTAAGTAGATCAACTAAAACATATGCTACAAACGTTTATTTTATAGAAAACAAAACTAAAGGTTTAGATTTTGGATTTGATGCTGGTGCTTATTCTGGCAGTGCAACAGGTATTTATACAAACTTAGTAGAAGATAATAAAGGTTTAGCATTAGCAATACAATCTTTACCTTATGAAGATTATAATAATATTGTTGTACCAGTTACTATTAATAGTGATGCAGGTGAGCAATTAACAATTAGTATTGATAAAAAATCATCTACGTTACCTGAAAACACCTATGTATTCCTTAAAGATAATGTGTTAAATACTACTACTTTGTTAAACGACTCTGATTATCTGTTTACACCAGATACTGCATTAAGTGGATCAGGACGTTTCTTTTTAGAATTCTCTGCTAGCTCAGTATTGTCTACAGATGAGTTTGCTGTAAATGAAATGTTAATTTATACAAACCAAGCAACTAAATCAATTATTATTAAAGGATTATTAAAAACGGATGCAAGTGCAAAAGTATTTGATATACAAGGTAGAATGGTATTAGAACAAAAAATAGAAAGTACTAATATTACAAATGTAATTAATGCTAATTCATTAAATACAGGAATTTACTTGATACAGTTAGAGGGAAGAACTCAAAAAGTTATCATTAATTAAATTATAACTGAACACTTTAAATTCTTTAAACCTTTAATAATAATATTTAAAACATATAAAATGAATAAAAATCAAGAAAATATCACAAGAAAAGAAGCTGTAAAAAAATGGGAAAATATGCTGCACTTACGGCATTAGGTACCTTTATGATATTACACCCACAAAAGGCACAAGCACAATCTGTTCCACCTGATGCTAGTGGAGGCTTTTAAATAAATTTAAAATAATAATCAATTTAAAAACTAGATATTATTTCATAATTTTTAAAAAATATGAAATTATGAATTAATATCTTTAACCTTATAAAATACAAACATCATGAAAAAAGTAATATTATTTTTAGTATTTAGTTTAGTACTTAGTGGTTCTTTATTTGCTCAAAAAAATATAGAAAAAAAGGTAAATACTTATGTAGAAACTGTTGCAAGTAAAATAACACTATCTAGTAAAGAAAAAGAAACCTTAAAAACCTTAAAGGTGGCACAGATGCAATCTGCTTTTGAAATTAATAAAAAGTATGAAAAAGGTACTCCAGAATTAAAAGAACAAAGAAAAGCAAGTAATAAGGATTTTTCTAAAGCCCTTATAAAAGCTTTTGGAAAAGAGAGAGCTCAAGAAATTAAAAAAGCATCTAAAAAAAATAAAAAGAAGAAAGAATAAAACTAGCTTTCAGTATGTAGTAATACTGTAAAGTACTTTTTTAGAATAAAAATAGAACATCCTTTTGTGTTTCTGATATTATAAAAAAATCAGGCAAAAGGGTGTTCTTTTTTTATAAATAACAAATTGTAAACTCGAATTGTTCATTTAATAGTTAGTATGTTAGAAGAGTATAATGCCTTGAAAAACCACATTGTTAATGCCCTTATAATTTAAAAACATTGTTTAATAATTGTTTTTATGTCTTATAAACTTCTTACTAATAAAGAGAACTGCTATTCAATAAAGTTTAAATAGATTGCCTCATTTTATTTTTACATTCTATAAAGAGCAATAAAAAGATGGAATTGAGTAAATCATAAGGAGTAATTAACCTTTAATTTGTTTTCAAAATATTGACTATCATCAAATTTTAGACTGATTTCAGTAAGAAATTGTTTAATTAGAGAAAGTACAACATTCCTATTTCAATAATATTTGCAAAAAAACCATCAAAAATATGATTAAAAAGGTATATTTAATAGTTATATTTTCATGCATCTGTATATGCTCTTTACAAGCACAACATCTTTGGTACGAAAATGAAACAGACACAGAGAATATTATATTTTCGAACTCTGGAAATGGTACTTTTTCTATTAACGAAACCAATCCAGATACCAGTGGTATAAACACAAACGCATTAACTTCTAAGTTTGTTAGAGAAGCAAATGTTACCAAAGGTTTTTCTTATTTTGAATTATCAAAAAACCTTTTAGAAGATGTAACATATACGATAAGCCTTAAAGCATATGTAGATATACCAACTGAAAATTTGACAAGTATAAATCGAATACGTTTCTATATAAAAAATACAACTACAGGAGATCTTAAGGCAATTCAATTAAAATTTTCAAAAGGCCAAGAATGGGAAGAGTTTTCGTTTGTTTTTAACGAAGGTGATTTACCTTCTAAAGGATTTTTAGAGGATGGTTACAATCAAGTATATATAGGTTATGGAAATGGACAAGGATCAACATCAGAAGTTACTTATTATATAGATCAAATATATGGTTCAGTTTTACAGGAAATAGTTGTGCCAGATCCACTTGAAGAAGATCCACTTGTAAATGTACTAAAAGGATCATGGGGTGGACGTTTTTATGTAAGAGGAGGCGAAGACTTAGATGAATATGTTGACAACAGAGGCTATGATTATATAGCAGGTGCTCAAGAAATTGCTGATAGTTACCCTACAATGGGGCATGTAATTACCAATGGTACTAATAATGCAAATTCACATTTGTGGACTTTAAGAACAAATCCTAATGTAGATGCTGTAATGGGAGCTACAGGTTCTGTTGTAGATGAAGAATTTGTACCGAGTTTAGCTAATGAACAAATTATTATTGATGTTATTGATATCTTTAAAAAATCAGGTAAAAAAGTAATCTTATATATAAACTCTTTAAGCCCAGGAGATAGAGCATCAGATGAAGGGGCAGCATCCTGGAATAACTATGTAGATACATATTTTGATGGTAATAATCATGAAGCATGGATGAATTATTGTGAAGGTTATATTAAACGTTTTACAGAATTAGGAGTTGATGGTTACTGGTTTGATACATTTGGACAATATGCTAGAAATAATAGTCTTGGAAGTGCTGGTGTTGATACGACTGATGAAGAAAAAAATGAGTTTGTAGAAATGATTCGTAATACAGCTCCTAATGCTATTATAGCAAATAATAAAGATAAACATCAGTTTCTAGATGAAGACGGCGAGCTAATACTTGTTGATACTGATGGAGTTAATGAAACGGTAGGTATTGATTATAATGATCTAGCTGAAGGTGAAGATGATGATGATATACCTTTTGAGGAAGATGAAAGAGATTATGCTATAATAAAAATGCAAGCAACAAACCCCTGGTCAGACTTTACAGCAGGACATATTACTCCTTTAGGACAAGGAGCTCCTCCTAATTCTTGGGCGTATGAAGAATTCACAGTACCAGATATTGAAGAAAATCATATAACTATTTATGAAGAAAATTCTAAACAAACATTAAAACATTTATTTTTACCTATAAGAGCTACTTGGTCTAGCGAAAGGTCTAACTTAATGTTTGATAAAGAACAAGCGTATCGTTTTGCTAAAAGAATTACAGATGCAGGAGGATCCGTTACCTTTTCAAATACAACATCTACAGATGGTACTACCTCAGATGACGAGGTAGAAATATTAACATATATAGATCAACAATTTGCCATCAATGCAGATGCAACCGTTTATCAACGTCCTGCAGGTGCCTTTCTTGTTGGAGAAGATCATACATTAAATACTTGGAGTGGATTTTCAGATTCAAATTGGCTTACTGCTTCAAATTGGAGTAAAGCTACAGTACCAGTGCTTACAGACAATATTAGAATACCTGTAGATGCGCCAAATTACCCTACAATAACTACTACAGTTTCCGTAAACAGCGTTTCTATAGAAAATAGTGCTTCTTTATTGTACAATGGTGGTTCTTTAACAGCAACAGAAGGTGTAAATTACAGTATTTCAGTAACAGATACAAACTGGCATTTAGTAACTTCACCTGTTTCAGGAGAAAATTATAATGATGATTGGGTTACTGATAATTCAATTGCTTCAGGTACAACTAATTCTGAAAATAGAGGAATTGCAACCTACCAAAACGGAACAGCAACAGGAAACTGGCTTTATATGCAAGGTGGTACTAGCGCAACTTTTGGTGATGGTGTTGGTTATTCATTATTATGTAGTACTGGAACAGGAAATTTTACTTTTACGGGTACAGCAAATTCTTCAAGTATGGCGCCAGCCATTAGTCAAAATGGTACTAATTTTTGGAATTTAATAGGAAACTCATATACTTCTTATTTAGATGTTGCTGCTTTTATTACAGCAAATTCTACTAATTTTGGAGGTGCTTATCAAGCAATTTATGTTTGGGATGGCAGTTCTTATCTAGCAAAAACTACTGGTTATGTATATCCAGGTCAAGCTTTTTTTATAAGTGCAAGTACTACAGGTACAAATGCTTCTTTTACTACAGCAATGCAAAGTCATCAAAATGATATTACTTTTCTTAAAAGTTCTAATACAGAAACTTCTATTGAGATAAGTATAACTGATGGCACAAATAATAAAGCTACAACAATTAATTATTTAGATGAAAAAACACTAGGGTTAGATCCAGGTTTTGATATTGGAATGTTTGACGGTGTTTCTTCAGAATTAAGTTTGTATACTCAATTAGTAGAAAACAATGAAGGAACTGCATTTGCAAGACAAACAGTACCTAATTCAGAGATAGAAACTACTGTAATTCCTTTAGGAATAAAAGCAACAGTAAGTAAAGAAATTACGTTTACTGCAGAAGCCTTAAACTTACCTTCTGGTATAAATGTTTATTTAGAAGACAGACAAGAAAAAACATATACACGTTTAGATGAAGCAAATGCTAAATATAAAGTAACCTTATCTGAAAGTTTAAATGGTTCTGGTAGATTCTATATTCATACTTCTACAAATAGTGTATTAAGTATTGATAGTGCTATTTTAGAAAGTATAGGTATTTATAAAACGAATAATTCTAAGTTGAAAATAACAGGTTTATCTCAAGGAAAATCTACAGTTAAATTATTTAATATTCTTGGTAAACAAATGATGGAGACTTCATTTGAGTCAAGTGGAAGTGATACTATTCCTTTACCAGATTTAGCTACAGGAATCTATATTATTCAATTAAAAACGACCTCAGGAGTACTGAACAAGAAAATAATTTTAGAATAATTTGATATAGTCAGTAAACTCAAAAAAATGAGCGCTTATAAGCACTTTTCTATTATTTTAATGCTTTTGGTTTCTAGTATTTCCTATTCACTATCTTCATATTTATGGATGGTTCTTATTTAGAACGATGGGATATAACAAGTAGCGAACAAGCTAACGCAGATGCAATTGCTGTATCCATTCAATGAATGAGAGAAGCTTTGCAAAAAGGTAAAAAATGATTAATTTACAAACAAACCCAAGTTACAATACAGCTAAAGAAGAGCCTACAGATAATGATGAGTTAATCGCGTATGCAAAAGAAAATATATACTTTCCTTTGGCTGTTTTTTTTTAATAATTACAGAAGAGAACGTCTATTTTAGTTATACAACAAGTGTATATGCTTTAAGCTCTAGTTCAGATGTATGAGACACTAGTTTTATAGCTAAGTTTCATTATTTTTTAGGAGAACCTTTAGGTGCTCCTATAAAAAATGGGTATATTTATGAGCGATCTTTTGAAAATTTAGATCTTAGGGCAAATATTGAAACCAAAGAGACTGTTTTTAATTGGAAAGATAAAACAGTTTTATCTACAGATATACAAAGCTTTAAGGATACATTAGATCTATATCCTAACCCTGTAAATAATACCTTTCGTTTATCAAAAAAATTACATCTGCAATTGTTTATAATATGTTAGGACAAGAAATGATGAAGTTTTCTAACAACAGAAATCAATATGATATTTCCAGTCTTAAAAGCGGTTTTTTTATTATGAAAGTCATTTTAGAAAATAGTGAATCAAAGATTATTCGTTTTGTTAAAAAAGTAAATAAAATTATTAACGACACCTAATCAAAAAAAAATACAAACCACTACTAATCAAAAACTTATAATTTATTTAAAATATAAAGAGAGCAAGGCAATGATTGATTTAAGCAAAGCTAAACACTTAATTTCAACTATTTTTACAATAAATTATTAATCGAATAAATTTAAAATTATGAAAAAACAATTACTTACTAGCCTTTTATTTTTATTAGCATCAATAACTACGGTTGCACAAACTTGGTATGACGTTGATAATGGAGTTACGGATTTAACATTTACATCTACTTGTGATGGATGTTCTGTTTCAACAGTTGCAAATCCTGACGCCACCGATACAGAAGCTACAAATGTACTATTATGGAAAATTGCAGCAGACACAACATTAGATACAGCAGGATTAACTGATGATGAAATAGCAGCATTAAAAATAGGAAACAAAGATCTTAGTTTTAGTTTTCCTAACGGTTATGTACTTACGCCAGCTGATTTCGCTAGTTTGAGTGTAAACGTACGTTTATATATGCCAGATATAACTAATTACTCTAACTTTGATTCATTAACTCGTATTAGGTTTTATTTAGGGACTCAACAAGTACAAGTAAAACTTTCAGATTTAGAAGGTACAGATGTAAATGGTTGGTACACTTTAACCTTTGATTTTAGTGGAAAAACGTATACAGAAAACGTAACTTCGGGTTATATTAGAATCCTTGGTCAATCTAACAGATTTACAAATTTAAATAACGATATTGACTTTCACTTTGATACGTTTACAAGTTCAGTAGCATTATCATTAGACCAAGGAGCAGTTTTAGATGCAGAAGCAGTTTTAGATGCTGGAAATGCGTGGTACCATAACTATAGCCCAGATACATTTGGCGTAACAGTTAATGAAGTACAAGGTGGTGTGTTTTTAGAACAAGGAGATGCAGTAACTACACCAACTACTACAGGAAACAGCAGTCCATTAGTTGCTAAGTTTACAAAAGGAGAAGATCCACACTCACAAATAAAGTTTCAATTACCAGGTGTAATTGATACAGACTATCAATCTGGTGCTATTTTTAAAATTAGAGCCTATGTACCGTCAACAAATGTAGATGGAACTTCTGGTAGAAGGTTAAGAATGTATTTGCGAAATGGAACTGATAATGCAGGGCAAAAAAACATAACAATTGATGTTACTGTTTTTGATGCATGGCAAGAATATACTTTTGATTTTACAGAAGTAAACCTTACCGAAGGAGTGTCTTATAGTACTGCAAATTTATTAATTGATCAACCAGATGCTGATCTTCTTGCTACAGGAAATGTATATTATTTTGATGCTTTTCAAGGACCAGCTGCAGCTATATTATCTGTAGATAACTTTGAACTAAGTAACGCTTCTATTGTTGCGTATCCTAATCCTGCAACAAACAGTTTTCAAATAGATTCTAGTTTAGATATTGAAAATGTAAAATTATATAATATTAATGGACGTTTAGTAAAAACGTTTAAAGCGAACACTAATTATGATGTTAGTAACTTAGCAAAAGGAATTTACATTGTAGATATTAAGACTCTTAAAGGTTTAAAAACTTTAAAAATTGTAAAAGAGTAAATATGTATTTTAAAATAACTCAATAGTATTAAAACCCTCTTGAGATAAGATTTATTTTTTAAATCAAAATTCTATAAAATTTATAAAAAAAAGGTAGTAATTTATATTACTGCCTTTTTCTGTTAAGACAAATAACTTTTTTACTTTATTATAAGTATGATCATCATTATAAGTATGATCATCAATAAATAAAATTATTTATATAATGAAAACACAGTACAAAAATTTCCTCCCTTTAGTTTTAACAAGTGTATTACTATATAGTTGTAATACACAAAAAGCACCCAACAACAAAACACAGAGTAATGATAGGCCAGAGCCTAATGTGGTGCTCTTACTTACTGATGATTTAGGTTGGCAAGATTTAAAAGTGTATGACATAGATAATCCATCTCCATACGAAACACCAAATATTGATGCTTTCGCAAAAGAAGGGGTTCAGTTTTGGCAAGCCTATTCTCCCGCTCCTACTTGTGCACCTAGTAGATGTGCAATAATGAGTGGAACTCATCCTGCTAGAGCACAAAAAACACATGTTGTGGGTGGTGCGCCCCCTACAGTTTACGCTAGTAAAGAAACACAACGTATTATGGATCCTTGGTATAGTGGACGTATGCCAGAAAACGAAACGACATTAGCTAGAGTCTTACAACAAAAGGGTTACACAACAGGGCATGCAGGTAAATGGCATATGGCTATAAACCATCTAGCTTACCCGCAACCAGAGGACCAAGGTTTTGATGTTACTACGCATGATCGTGGAGCTACAATTCCTCAAAAACCACATAGACTTACAGATTTTGCAACTAATAAAGCATCAGATCCTTATCGATTAGATGAAAAAGGGTTTCCTTTTCATCAAAATAACGAAAATGCGTTAAAGTTCTTAAAAGAAAACAAACAAGATCCATTTTTCTTGTATTACGCCACTTTTTTAGTGCATGCACCAATACATACCAGAAGTAAAGCGCTATTAGAAAAATACTGTAAAAAATTAGGTTTAGATTATCCAACTGATCCACATGGTTGGGACGTAAAAGGACAAAACAATCCGTATTATGCTGCAATGGTAGAAATGTTAGATTATTATGTAGGCCAAGTTTTTGATTATTTACAAACTACAGATGATCCTCGTTGGCCTGGTCATAAATTAAGTGAAAATACGTATATTATTTTTACTTCTGATAATGGAGGAATGGAAGGGCATCCTGGTGAAGTTTTTACGGATAATTATCCTTTAGATAAAGGAAAAATAAACGCTAAAGAAGGTGGTACAAGAGTTCCTTTAATTATTGCAGGACCTGGAATAAAAAAAGGAATACAATCGGATGTTGTTGTAAACGGACTTGATTTTTACCCTACAATTCTATCATTATTAAATGTTGAAAAACCAAAAAACAAACATTTAGACGGTGATGATTTATCTACTTTATTATTAAAAGATCCTACAGATTCTAAATTAGTTTTAGACAAAGAAGGAAATGAGAGAAATACGATGATGTGGCACTTTCCACATTCCTCATATCAAAGTACATTACGTGTAGGTGATTATAAAATTATTAGGAATTATGATTACAAAAACAATCCTAAAATTCCAGAATTTGAACTTTACAGATTGTATGACACCTCTAACGGAACTGCTGAACGTGTTGATATAGAAGAAGCAAATAACTTAGCAAAAGTAGAGGTTAAAAGAACAAAAGAGATGAATGATAAGCTTACATCAATCTTAACAGAAATGAATGCGAGTTACCCATCTTACAATCCTTTTTACTTAAAAAAGATGGAGCATAAAGAAACTGTTCCAACAGTAATTTCTGAATCTATAAAGAAAGGTAAGGTTACTTTTAAGTACAAAAAAAATGGAGCAAAAGTTGTAAAAGCCAATCTAATTTATACTACAAATGGTGGGAATGAATATGAAGAGTGGTTTAAAGCAGAAGCAAATATAGAAGGAGTTTCTACTATAACAGCCGTTTTACCAAAAGGAACAACGCATTATCTTATTAACCTAATTGATGAGTACAATTTTTTAGTAAGCTACCCAGAAATGCCTACTATAAAATCTCTTAAGACAGAGAAAAAACAATATTCTAACTATGCATTATCTAGTAAATAAGTAGTACTTAATTTAATTTGGGTTTAAAACAAAAAGACGGGTAATCCTGTCTTTTTGTTTTAAAAATGAATTGTACTCATTTGAAGGTCTTTACCATTCATTTAATTTTTCCTCCTACTTATTCTAGAATTGGTTAACTGCTAATTTTTTAAAAGTAAAGTGTATTTACTATAGTTTTCATAAGGTTTGAGGAGGGTTTTGATAGATAAGTATGATTTAGATTGGACAGCGTAAACAAGCCCAAGCCTCTTAGTCTAAACATGAATAAATTATTAAGTAAAAATATATTCATATCATAAAAAACAATTACTTACAATTATTTTAGCTTTAACAGCATCCATAACAGTTATTGCACAAACTTGGTATCACATTTACAATTCAGTAATAGATTTAACATTTACATGTACGTGTGATGGACGTTCTATTTCAATATCCCATTAGATTATAAAAAGGTTTCTTAGAATATATTTCTAAGGTACTTAGAGATAAATTCTACTTAGACAAACTTACCTTTCGTCTAAATATCATTAAATTATAGTTATTATTTTCCAATATAAAAAGAACCCCCACTAATTTATAGAGGAGGTTCTTTAATTGGGTTATAATAAACTTATTCTTTTAATAATTTTATATGTTTTCTGTTGCCATCCTTACATATAACTTTTAGCAGATATATACCTGATTTTAAATTAGATATATCAATATCTTTATTTGCATTTTCGAATTTGTACGCTATTGCTCCATACACATTGTACAAAATACCTGATGCTACTTCCTTTGTAAGGCTAAAAGTATTTTTTACTGGATTAGGATATAGGCTTAACCTTTCATTACTTTCCTTATTAACATCATCAATTCCTAAAGTAAACTCAGAAACATGAAGTATTACATCTTGAAGTCTTAATCGTCCTACAACATCCTCTCCTGAATTAGAAAGACCTGTTGTTACAAATTTTATTTCTGTAGCCTCATCGTCTGCTAACGTAAGTGGAGTATTAAATACAAACTCGAAATTATTACCTTCATTATTCCCACCACTAGTATAAGTAGCTTGCTGTTGCGTCTCTCCATTAATGGTAATTGCAACGTCTACAATATCATTTTTTTGTGATTTCACGGCAAACGTTACTTTATTTAATATACTTTGATAACCTTCTGTAGATTTCACAAGAAATTTAGCTCCGTCTCCTTCAAGATTATCTGCAGGGTCAATTTCTGTTCTCATTTGTAAATAAATATCACTCCCAGCAGCTGTACCTCCAATCAATTCTGAATAATTATCTACAGCTGTAAAAGTTTGTTCCAAATCTGAACTATTCAGAGTTATCTCATGAAGTGGTTCTGTAGCCCCTAAAACATTAAAGAAAAGATTTACAAATCTTACTCTCGGAGCTAAACCTTCTGAATTAGAAAGAGAGGTTGTTATCACCTGAACCTCTTTAGATGACTGTGTAAATGTAACTGGAGTATCAAATTCGAATAATTCTGGAGTATTATTGTTTGTACTTGTATAGGTAAAATTTTGTGTTTCTCCATCAATAATGATATCAACATTTACAGTATCTCCTGCTTGAGATATAATTCCTAATGTAATTTTATCACAAGTTATAGATGCAACATCAGCAGGAGCTTTTACATAAAATTTAGCTCCATCTCCTCCTTCTACAGTCCTTGCTTGTAAATAAGCTGTACCACCTACAGTTGTATTCCCAATTAACTCAGCATATTCATCTACTACTTTAAAAGGTTGTTCTCCAATAGAAGTAGCAAGTGTTATCTTATGAGGGTTAAATATTGATATCTCTTCCGATTTTACTAAAAAATTATTTTCATCTTCTAACGTAAATATAACCCCTGTAGCTTCTTCTGGCACTTCAGCAGTAATCACATTGCCATTTACAGTTGCTGAAATTTCAAACCACTCTATTTCTTTTGAATCTGCTTCTAGTACCCTATATAGTAAATAAGCCGTTTCAATAATAGCATCTCCAGCATTAGTAGTTAGTGTTGCTGTGGCTACACCTGTATCCTGATCAAAAACTGTTGAAACAACAGACGGAACAATATCTTGATGTTCTAATGGATCACCATTATAATCTGGATTAAATAGCGGTACTCTTGCATTGTTCTCTGCTAAAAGAGTCTCTAATTTTAGAATCATTTCATTTTTAAGCGATGCATCCATCGTATCTATCACATCAAACATTTCTTCTATATCATTATCAGATCCATCGTCATTATATAGTTTAAAAGCTTGATAATAATCTCCTTTATCATAAATCTTATACAATTTATAATTTCCACTTCTAATAGCTGACGTTGCTTTTTCATCTTGTCCATGTGGAAAGTGCCAGAAAAGATCAGTTCTTACTTCGTCATCATTATTTTTTATTTCTGTTTCAGCTCCTCTTAAAAAAGGAAACAAACTAACACCATCTAAATTATTTAACACACTTTCATCAAGAATGGCATCAGCTCCTGTCATTTCCATGATTGTAGGATAGAAATCTAAATGAGAAACCATGTTATCATATAATTTATTTTCTACAATACCAGGTCCCGTAATCACAAGTGGAGTACGCAAACCACCTTCTTTGGTATTTGTTTTCCCTAAATCTAAAGGATAGTTATCTGTAATAATTTCTTTCCCATGAATTTCTGCACCTCCATTATCTGACGCGAATATAATATAGGTAGTTTCAAATAATTTTTTTCCTGGATTTCTTGGGTCATCAGTCTCTTTTAAATAATCCACAACTCTCCCTAAACTCCAATCTAAACTAGCAATCATTGCTCCATAATATGGATTTGTTTGCCCTGGCGTTGTAATATCTGCATCCGTTGTTGGCAGAGGAATTCCTAATTTATCACAATAATATTGTAGTAATGCTAAATCTCTTGTTTGTATTGGTGAATGCACCAACCAATGCGCCATATATAGAAAAAAAGGTTCTTCTTTATTATCTTCCATAAAATCTAATGCAAGCTCTGTTACGGCATCATAAGGTCTTCCATCTTCATCTAATCGATAAGGATCATCTTCTGCATCAGTAGCAAAGTCAACAGACCTGTCACCCATAGATCTGGTAATTCCTCTATCAGTATCTTGGTAATCAAACCCTTGATCTACAGCTTCTGGATAAATATTGTGATTAGCTGCCATATGCCATTTACCAATATGACCAGATACATATCCTGAAGGTTTCAAGGCTTCAGCTATGGTAACTTCATCTACTTGTAATCTACCAGGGAAATACGATATTATAGTTTTATTTGTAGCTTTCCCTTCAGGTATCTGACCTCCAGCTACATGAGTCATTTTATTTTTAAGAGGCATTCTACCACTCATGGTACCTCCTCTTGATGGCGAACAACTAGGTGCTGAAGCATAGGCTTGTGAAAAATTAGCGCCACTTTCTGCCAATGCTAACATATTTGGTGTTTCCCAAGGAACAACAGTACCAACATCATTTAACTGAGTATCTTGCCAACCTAAGTCGTCTGCGTAAATAAAAACAATATTGGGCTTCACTAATTCTTGCCCATTAAGAGAAAAAATTGAGATCAACAAAAAGAAATATAAAATTGAGTTTTTCATTATTTATGTTTTATTATGGTTGACACAAAAATAAAAGGATCTTCGATAATCAATTTGCTCTAAACAATCAATTATTTACGCTATGATTACAATTACCTTTTAATGTGTAAAATAATTATTCGATACTGTTTGATTAATTTATTTTGTTATTATTATTTTTCGTGTTAAACTTTGATTATTACTGTTAGTAAGTTTAACAAAATACATTCCTGATTTTAATGTAGACAAATCTAATTGTGTTATTAAAGCTCCATCATCCCATAACTTTTCTAATACTTTTGTTCCTGTAACAGACACAACAATTATGTTTGAGATACCAGTTGCAGTCTTTGTAATGGTTAACGCATCAACCACCGGATTGGGATACAAGTTAATTTGAGGTAAATTGGATTTGGAATTAATATAATCATCAGTTGATGAAAGAGTTTTGTCGATTTCTCCAACAAGATAAGCCCCTTCAGGTCTTACATAAGGCTCATAATCCGGCACAGGATTAGATAAAAGTCTGTCATTAATTGTTTTCATAATTACCATTTCGTCATCCTTAATATGTCCAGCATCAACACCATTATTATTATTATTAGATATCGTATTGGCAAAAGTAACACCAGCTTTAGCATCGATAAGAATTTTAGAAAACCTGTATGCATCTTCTATCCCGAATATTAAATTTGCACTAGAAACATGCCATTTGTCTCTAATAGGAAACCATGCATGTTTTAGTACTTGTTTTTTTTCATACACTGACCAAGGATTACCAACCATAGCAGGGATTGTAAACTCTTCGTATCCCCATGAATTTGGAGGAGCACCACCACCTAGTGCAGATACATGTCCTCTTGTAAAATCTGAATAAGAGTTATTTCCTCTAAAGTTTGAGACATTATAGTCTCTATCGTCTTCATCATCAACTCCATCAGAATCAACCACAACTGGTTCTCCTTCTATATAATGTAAATGTCCAAATTCAGAAACTGACATAGCAGCTCCAGGATCGGCATCTTTAAACATTTGAACAAAATCTTCTAAATACCCATCGTCGCGAAGCGAAGTTGTAGTATCGAACCAATATCCATCGGCATATTCTGCTACTGCAGGAATAAACCCTTGGACTAAATTTTTGTAAGCTAAATATTCATTTCCATCAAACTTTGTTGTGTAATAATTTACCCAAGCAGCTTGTGTTTCATCACTTGCTCTGTCTAAATAATTTGTAGAAATGTACAAAATAATCTTCTTTCCAGAATTTTTTAGTGTTTGTAGAACTTCAAACATTATTTCTTGATTCTCAGCACTAGGTATTAAACTTTCATGTATTTCAGTAGCTACATCTACATTTGTATTATCTCTGATAGTAAAATAGTGTGAATGTGCAAAATAAGAAAGATTTGTAATCACATGTCCTAAAGCAGGAAGTTCTGTTACTAGCTCATTTACACCTCCTATTGGGTCATGTCCTGTTGCTATTTCTTCATCTAATCTTTCTCCACCAAAAACAGGAAATGTGCCTCCCCATGAACCTGCTAACCATGCCGCTGGATGATTTACTGTTGTTGCAGTTTGATCTGTTGATCCATATATTTCATCAAAATAATAACTCATAGCTGGTTCTTCTATACTACCGTTAGCTAAACCAATTATCATAAGGTCATACCCTCCAACATCTAGTACATTTTGTGGAATAGCAACATCTTGAAAATGAAAGGTAAAAGTTTCCCATTCTTGCCCAACTGTGAATTTCAATTGCTCATAAACA